>NZ_BAOS01000046.1 GCF_002443295.1 Candidatus Scalindua japonica
TTGCTACTATATGCACTTTTTTCATTCTTTTGAAAGAAAAACCAGACATTCTTATTGTCCCAAACCCATCTGTAGTTTTGTCTTTCATTTCCGCGGTTTACAAATATGCTTTTAAATATTCATTAATTATTGACCTCCATACGCATTACATTAATCCTCAGGGGTTAAATGGCTTGCTTTTTCAGTCGTTAAATAGATTCTCACTAAAATGCTGCAATTTGATCATAGTAACTAATAGTTCCTATCAGGAGAAGATAAGAGACAAAACAAACAATGAAATATTCATTTTGCCGGACATGATCCCCACGTTTGACCGCAAATTCAAGAAAGTACCGCTTAAGGGTAAAGTAAATATATTGTATGTATGTACGTTTTCAGAGGATGAGCCGTGGGAAGAGGTAATTAAAGCGGGAAGTCTACTGTCTGAAGGTATTTGTGTCTATATTACAGGAAAACATAATAGATTTAATAAAGATATATTACCTTCAAATATTGAACTAACCGGCTTTTTGCCAATTGAAATGTATCAAAATATGTTGAGGTCAGTGGATGCCATCATGGTTTTGACATACGAAGAGGACAATTTATTATGTGGAGGTTATGAAGCCATTGCCGCAGAAAAACCCTTAATAATATCAAACAAGAAAGTAATAAAAAGGTTTTTTAGTAAAGGTTCTGTTTATACTGAGAATATTGCAAAAGATATAGCTGAGGCTATAATGAAAATGTTTCAACATAAGGATAAGTTAACTGAAGAGATGAAAAGTATTAAATTAATTAGAGATGAGGAATGGAAAATTCAATGGAATAATTTCTTAAATAAAATATATAGAAAGTGATGCTGGTATAGTTGGCTCGGTACATCTATTTCTCCTTTTTTGACCCGTGTTCAATCTTGCATGATTAGTGTTACTATTGTATAGTAAATGTTCTTTTATTTAAAAGATCGCGTGAAGAAACTTCTTGAAATTAACTGATTCATTTTGCTTTAAATTATATTTCAATGCCGGCCACTCAATAATTTAATATATTGTAATTCAGGTTGAATATGTATTCAGTTTACATTCAAATATTTACTATCAATGAGCGAAGAAATACAATTAATCAACAAAATCCGTTCTCAGGGGTTGTTTGAACTTATTCATAAAAGTGTAGGATATTTTAAGGGGATACTCACATCACTTATAAGGTTTCAAAAAATATCTAAGATAAGAATAATAGGCAGTATTAAAATTGTTAAAAGAAAAGGTTTGATAAGTGTTGGAGATTTTACCACTTTCTGGCCGTGCGTAAAGCTCAATTGTCAAAATAGCGCTAATAATAAAATTGCCAGGTTACAAATAGGTCATAGTTGCTCTATTGGTGACAGAACGGAGATACATTGCGGCGAAAACATTGAAATAGGTAACTACGTAATTGTAGCATGGGATTGTGTCATTATGGACCGTGATTATCATTCTTTAAATGGCACGCGGGAAATCGTAAAAACTGTTAAAATTATGGATAGAGTCTGGATTGGATGCCGTTCAATTATATTGAAAGGTGTTACCATTGGTGAAGGCTCTGTGGTTGCCGCGGGTTCTGTGGTAACTCGTGATGTGCCTCCATATACCCTTGTCGCAGGTAATCCAGCGAAGGTAATCAAAGAGGTTAAGGAATGGTGCTGAATTGATAACATACTTTTTTATTTTGAATAATTTAGAAAGGTTGGAATATTACTAATGGCTATATATCCGAAAATCATGAAAAGATCAGGGATCAGAATACTTTTAATCATCTTGGGCATTTTTATTTTTGCGGGTTATGTACAGGCGAATGAAAATATGATAAATATTGGTGGTCTGGAATTTCCGGCTGATTGCTCCCTTGTGAAAAATGAAAGGCCGCGTCTGCTGTTTCGTGGCAGAGACCTGCCTGCGTATAAGTCCAGAATCCAGGGTGTGATGAAAACGGATTATGAGCGTTTTAAGGCATACTGGGACAAAAAAATCTCTAAGAAGGACTATAAATTGTTTTCGCCGGAGCAAATGGATGGCATCTGTCTGGGGGTACTATACCAACTCAGCGGTGAACGTCGTTATGCCGATGTTATTAAGAATTCACCATTCTTTGAAAAAGGGAGTATATTCTGGTCATACCCCTTTACCCTGGATTTGATCATGGACACTCTCACCAGGGAGGAGATTACTAATCAGATAGACCGTTTCCTTGCGCTTGGTAGGCAAAATAAGTTCCGGTGGTCAACTGGTAGTGATTGCCTGTGGCCTGCTTTAGTTCTTTACGGCTCTGATCCAGATCGTGATGAAGAAATTGCAAAGTGGATTGCTCGTGGCGTGAAGGAAACCAGAAAAGTAATTCAGTCTTCAAATTACAGTGCGGACAATCGAGGTGGAGATTTTAACAGTTTTTCCTATATCGGCAACCACTCCCTGGTCCGACTTGGAGCGCATATTACTGCCATGAGCAATGCTCTTGACGAAGATACATGGCAGACAAGTACATGGATGCGTCACCTGGCCTCATACTATATCTACCATTTTATGCCATGGAGAAATAGCGTCATCCATTTTGACAACACCACCGGTCTTGTGTTTGGTCCTGTCGGAAGCTCTTTTGGCGGAGAGTATCTGCTGCACGCTGCTCCGGCACGTTACCGGGACGGGCTCTATCAATGGTGGATTAATCAATTCCTTGTCGCGGAAAACCCGAAAGCCAGAGGCTGGCGCAGAGAGTCCAGAGAGAATCAAGTCATGGCCGGCTTCTGGGGAAGGCTTCTTTTTTACGATCCTGAAATTCCCAAACGGAAGCCGAAGGACATTCCTCCCAGTCGTTTCTTTGCCACTCGTGGTATTGCTTCAATGCGTGAGAATTGGTCCAAAGATGCGACTTTTGTGCATTTCCGCGCGGGAGCGCTTGGGGGACTGGGAGACAATCGTCACAATGCGGATAATAACACCTTTACCATTTATAAAAAAGGCATCCTGGCATTGGATACTGGCGGGGCCCATTTGCTGGACATGAAAAGACTTAAATTCAACCCGTCTGCGATAACCGATTATTCTTCCAGGACGCTGGCCCATAATGGCATTCTTATCAAACACGAAAAGGAGGAGCCAGTAGCAATTGGAGGAGGATCTCTGCTACGACACTGGCCTGCCCAATGGTCTGAGAAGCGTGGTGTAAATATTACAGAAAGAAATGTTGCTAAGATTATAGCGTATGAAACATCCCCGGAATTTGACCACGTGTGCGGAGATGCTACTAATAATTATGACCCCAATGATGTGGACCTTTTCACCAGAGAAATGGTCTATGCCCGTCCCAATCTCATATTCCTGTATGACCGCGTTGACACTGCGCGTGATCTGTGTCACTCTACATTTCTTCTGCACACTGCTGATAAACCCGTGATAGATGGAAGTGAAACACCGGATCAGCGTATTCATCCCGAGGGACATTATCTCTGGGATGGAAATGTGGTTACCGTCACAGATGAAGAGATGGGTGGCAGGATGTTCTTAAAGATGTTGCTGCCCGAGACACGGGAAATACGACTGCTCGGTGGCGAGTATCACGAGTTTGAGACACCGGATGGAAAGAACCATGGACCTACAGCAGAAACTTACAAGATACCCCTGGACAGTGGGGCCATCAGGCAATCCCGGTTACTGGGAGAAGGTCTGCGTGGTTGGAGAATCGAGGTGGAAGAGAAAAACGGTGACCGTTCACAACGTTTTTTAAACGTCTTCCAGACTTGTGACGAAGGTGTTTCCAGAATGGTCCCCTGTGAACTTGTGAGTCGTGATGATATGGAAGGGGCAAAGGTGCAAATTGACGGTCGTACTGTCGAAGTGCTTTTCAACAGCAAAATGCCGTCAGGAGGAGAGATTTCCATCCGTCAGGATGGGAGAGACATCATCCAGCGAGCTCTTGCAGATAAGATCGAGGACCATTATGAACGCTGGAAGAGTCATCCCGGGTATGAGAAGTGGATGAATGATCCTTTTCTTCAATCAGTGGTGTTGGGAGATAACCCGAAACAGAGCCAATCATCAATATCTCTTTTACAGACAGCGACAAATACCGCAACCAAAGCAGAAAATACAGGTACAATTCATGACGGACAAAATATAGTCAGAGACATACTTTTTAAAGAAGATTTTGAAGATAAGAACTTTACTTCGCGAGGATGGTATGATAATACAAACTTGAGTTTAACAGTATCAGAACATGTTCCGGGAAGTAAAAGTTCTGTTGTATTCCACTTCAAAAAAAATGATAAGACGCCACAATCCGGTGGGGCAATAAGAAAGAAATTTACAGAAACTGACGAAGTTTATGTCAGCTATTTTGTCAAATACAGTTCAAACTGGGAAGGATCTAATAAGACATATCACCCACATGAGCTTTATCTATTGACAAACATTGATGATGACTGGATTGGGCCCTCTCGTACTCATTTAACAGCCTATATAGAGCAAAATGAAGGAGAGCCTCTTCTTGCTATACAGGACGCGCTGAATATTAACCAATCAAAGATAGGCGTTGATCTTACACACGTTACCGAAAACAGGGCTGTAGCAGGCTGTAATGGAGAGGGGAGCTGTTATAAGGTGGGGAGTGGCCACAACAATGTAAAACATTGGAAGGCAGGCAGTATTTATTTTAAGGATAAGCCTGGTAAAAATTACAAGAGTGATTGGCATTTTATAGAAGCTTATTTTAAATTGAATACTATATCTGGTGGAGAAGGTGTGGCAGATGGTCAGATAAAATATTGGTATGATGGCAATTTGATCATTGACCACAATGATGTCATAATGAGGACTGCGATGCATCCCGATATGAAATTCAATAAGATTCTTATCGGGCCATACATAGGTGATGGTTCTCCTGTCGATCAGACCTTCTGGATTGATAATTTAACGGTTGCAGCCTCATCTACGGGTGACACCGCCCCTCGGAATAAAATCAGTTCGGAATTACAAACTAACATGACTGAAGATGAAAGTTTGCAGGAACAGCTTGACAATCTATACCAGATTCCGGGTGTAGAATGGTTACATCAAGGTGTGGATTTGACAAAAGATACTAAAGGACCTTTTACTGTCAAGATTCGGGTGGAAGGGCTTGAAGAGGAGAAGCATTCTACCGTCTTTCCGAGAATTAGATATTATGTTGGTACCGGTAAAAGTCATGGATACTATGATATGAAATATGAAGGAGAAAATGTTTGGAGTTTTGATATTCCGGATCCGAACTGGCACAAGTACCGCGCTAATAGTATCCATTATCATGTTAAACTCTTTGATGAAGCAGGTGAGGTTGTTTCAGAGAGCCGTTGGGAAATAGAATTGATTGATTCATTTATCCAATCATATTAGCAACTATATACAATTAATTATTGGCCCCACATACACCAGGCGCAGGGGAGGAGGAGGGGGTTCATTCCAAATGAATATTATCAAGGAAAATTGTATGTTTTTTTCTGGGTTGTACCAGGAAGATGATTACCTGTTGGACGGTTGCAAGGACTATTCTTCTATTTGTTCCTGATGTGTGTAAACGGTTTAATGGAAGAGAAATATGGTTCATGCCATATTTAAGAGTACTTTCGTGGTTGTATCTATTGTGAAATGAAGGAGCGTTCTGGTCATCTATACGAATGGTAAAGAGTAGCGGTGTTTCTTCCTGGTGGTACATGTCAAAATTAAGAGTGCTGTAGCTTGACCAATCCGGATTGAACTTATTCAGCTCTACTCCGGGATAGGAAGAGGGATACAACTCCATCTTAAGGCATCTTTGACCTGACGTTGCGTGCCTGTCTGTAAGGGTGAAGAGCGATTTACATTGCCATGAGAGTGTATCGAGTGTGTCTTCTGTCTCAAAATCGTACCTAAATGGTTGCCTTGGTGAACAACTCATTAAAAGCATAGGTGGGAGTAGTAATAAAAATAACAAACGTATTAATTTGGTATTCAACATTAAATATTACTCAATAAATTCAAATAATACGACTTCTGGAGGCATGCCAAACCGAAAACGTAGATCTGATGTGCCAATGCCGCTTGTGACATATAATGATTTATTTTCGTTTCGATATAAACCGTAAATGTGTGCAACGTCAGGCTTCCTTTTAATAATCTTCCAGATAAATTCAGGGAGAAACACCTGACCTCCATGGGTATCGCCGGAAAGGACCAGGACATCCTCTGTTGCGTTTATACTATTGTACACAGAAGAGACGTGAGAGAGTACTATAGTCGGTTTGCCATTATGCATCTTATGCAGAGTTTTTAAGTCAGGCGCATAGTCCGAATTTCCTAAGCCGATAATAGAAAATTGTGTACCTCCAGCTTCGAGATCCATGCGAGCATTTCTTAAAAATTTGACTTGATGTTGTATCGGTGGGAGTGTGCTTCCTTCTGAATGACAAAACAGGCAAGACCATCTAGAGAAAGAATAATCCGCATCTCCCATTACAGCGTATACACCAAGTGGAGCGCTTAATTTTGACAGGAAGCTTATAGCGTTGTCGTAAGCCTGTTTCCCCGCATTCCATTTAACATAATCTCCCGTTAATAAAATCAAGTCGGGTTTGAGTGTGTTTAAGATTGTAAGTGTGTGTTTTATAGATAAAGACCTGTTTTCTCCGATATGTAGATCGCTAAGCTGTACTATTTTTAATTTCTTAAATGTAGATGCCAGGGCTTTATTTCTGATCTTAACTGTCTTTAAGTTAACTTTCTGTGGTTCGATGTAGAAACTGTACAATACAACCACTATCAGGCTTGTAATTGTGATTCCAATAAAAAATTTTCTCATCATTTTTAAACAACTTTTTTTGTTTTCATTTTCAAATATTCTTGATTTTTTTTACTAACTTACTATACTCACATAAATTACTTAAAGTAGTTTCCTGTCAACAAATGTTCAAACGCTATCTTTACTATTCTAAAGTCTTCGTCTCGAATATTTATATCTGAGATTATCGGAAATAATAAATGTCATTTCAATTCAAAAAACTTGCCATACCGGAAGTGATCTTAATCGAACCTGAAGTGTTTAAAGACGATCGCGGTTTTTTTATGGAAACATATAAGCTTTCTGATTTTAAAAAAACAGGCATTGATGTTGATTTTGTTCAAATATGCCATTCTCGTTCGAGTAAGAATATTTTGCGTGGATTACATTACCAATTAAATCCAAATGCTCAAGGAAAACTTGTTCGTTGTATTAAAGGTGATGTTTTTGATGTGGCCGTTGATATTCGTGAAGGCTCTCCTACTTTTGGCAAGTGGGTTGCTGAAATACTTTCTGAGGATAATAATAAAATGTTGTATATTCCTGAGGGGTTTGCTCATGGGTTTGTAGTGTTAAGTGATTGGGCAGATATGTTGTATAATATGACGAATGAATATGCCCCGGAATCAGCACGTGGAATCGCATGGGATGATGCTGGTTTGGCTATTTCATGGCCTGTCAGTAACCCTGTATTGTCTGAAAGTGACCAGAATAGTCCGGCACTTGAAAAAATAGATAACACATTTAAATATGAGAAATAAATTTTTAATAACCGGCGCAAATGGGCAATTAGCAAAAGCATTTATTTCTCAATTAACAGATGCAAAGAAGGAAGTCAGTTCATTTACTAAAGAACAGTTAGATATTTCAAATTATAACGCAGTCATCAAAATCGCGAAGGATATAAAGCCGGATTATATTATTAATTGTGCCGCATTTAATTATGTAGATGCAACCGGGGAAGAATATGATACAGCCTTTGAAATCAATACTAATGGAGTAAAAAATTTAGCGTTAAGTAGTAAAGAAATAGACGCTTTTTTAGTCCATTTTAGTACTGATTTTGTTTTTGATGGGAAGAAAGACGGTTTGTATACAGAAGAAGACCTGCCTCATCCGGTTAATCCTTATGGACAGAGTAAATTAGAAGGGGAGAGAATTCTCAAGGAGGTCGGTGCTGATTATTTATTACTCAGGACTAGTTGGGTGTTTGGGGATGGGAGACAAAATTTCTTATATAAGCTTTCTCAGTGGGCGGCTAAAGCAGATGTATTAAAAGTCACTGCAAATCATGTTTCGGTGCCTTCTTACTCAGAAGACATTGCCAGAGTCACTTTATTAGCTTTAGAAGCGAAACTTAAATGGCTTTATCATTTGTGCAATAGCGGTTATGCTTCGCGTTACGAATTAGCACGACAATATTATGAGTCTATGGGAATTGAAAAGGTTATTATACCTGTCCCTGATACTTATTTTAAAGAAAAGGTACAACGCCCTTATTTCACGGCTATGTCAAATGCAAAGATTTCTCATGATTTAAACATCACCATTCCCGATTGGAGAGATGGGGTCAATCGCTTCTGCGAGCAAATGAAGGAAGGTAAATATGCGAGATTTTAAAGAGACCACATCATGTAGAGTTTGTCGATCTGAAAATTTATTTCAATATCTTGATCTTGGAAGTCATCCATTGGCTAATTCTTATATAAAACAGAATCAAGTTAATGAGGAAGAGTTTAAAGCTCCGCTGAAGATTCTGTTGTGCGAAGAGTGCGGCCTCTCGCAACTATCTGTAGTGGTTAATCCGGAGAAAATGTTTACTCATTATTTGTATGTTAGTTCTACTCCTGAGACGTTCAGAGATCATTGTGATCAGCTGGCTGGGGATGTAAGTCAATTATTGCATCATGGTACAGATAAGTTTGTTCTGGATATTGCAAGTAATGACGGTTGTTTATTAAGAGCATTTCAAAAACAAGGGTTTAAAACATTAGGAGTGGATTCTGCGAAGAATCTGGCAAAAGAAGCTAATGAAAAAGGGATTGAAACTATTTGTGGTTTTTGGTCAACGTCTATCGCTTTAAATATAGTTGAAAGATATGGCAGGCCGTCAATTATTACCGGGCAAAATGTATTCGCGCATGTTGGCGATGTTCATGAATTTGTCAAAGCGGTTGAAATTTGTTTAGATGATAAAGGAATGTTTATTTTAGAATTTCCATATTTATTAGATTTCATTGAACGTAATCTTTTTGATACCGCTTACCATGAACATGTTTCTTACGTAGGAGTAAATCCTGTTAAATATCTTATCGAAAAATACGGACTTGAGATCATCGATATTAAACGGTTTTATAATATTCATGGAGGTACGATTAGAATAATTATGGCAAGAAAAGGGGTGTATCAAGTTTTCGATAATGTCAGGGAGGTATTAGAGCGGGAAGAAAGCTTTGGTATTAAAAACAGTGAAACCTATATCGCATTTGCTAAACGTGTGGATAAAATTAAACAAAATTTAATTGCTTTGCTTGATCAGGCGAAAGAAGAGGGACGGACTATCTGGGGATATGGGGCAAGCGCGAAAGGGAATACTCTTTTGAACTATTTTGGTATTAATAACCAATTGATAGAACGTATTATTGATGATAATCCTAAAAAATGGAAATATTTAACACCCGGTGCAAGAATACCAATTTGCGGGATTGAGGAGTTAAATTCAAAAGACAATATGGTGGATGATTTATTATTATTAGCCTGGAATTTTGGTGAAGAAATACAAAAAAGATGTATGGCTGTCGGGTATAAAGGAGATTTTATTTATCCTGTTCCGAGGCCAGAAAGAGTAAAATCTGTATCATAAAATAATTGGAGCCATGATGTCGAAAAAAGTTGTTGCGGTAACAGGCTGTTTAGGCTTTATTGGATCTCATTTCACTCGTGCTTGTTTACATAGAGGATGGAATGTCTGGGGGATCGATAAGATAACTTATGCGGCGCATGAGCACTGTTTACAAGAATTTAAAAGGTCAGACCTTTTTAAATTTACACAGGCAGATATATGTACAATGACTCATCTGTATGATATTGACGTTGTTGTTAATTTTGCGGCTGAAACACATGTAGATAATTCAATTATGGATGCCAGGCATTTTGTTCAGACAAATGTTTGTGGTGTTGAAAATTTATTGGAATTAATCAGAAGTAAGCGTAATTATGAAATGCCTTTATTGGTCCACATCAGTACAGATGAAGTATATGGAGATATTGCAGAAGGGCTTCATAGCGAAACAGATATTTTAACGCCGAGCAATCCTTATTCTGCTTCCAAAGCAGCAGCAGATTTACTGATTTTAGGTTGGCATAGAACGCACGATATTCCTTATAATATTATCCGTCCAACCAATAATTATGGTCTGGACCAGTATCCTGAGAAACTTATTCCTAAGGCGGTTAAATATTTAACATTAGGTAAGCCAATTCCAGTTCATGGGGATGGGAGTTGCCGAAGGAATTGGTTGCATGCACAAGATACAACGCAAGGGATAATGACAGTTATTGATAAGGGAGAGTGTAATACCGTCTATAATTTATCAGGTAACTGTGAATTGCCAAACAAAGAGGTTATTCAAAAGATTATCAATTATTATTTTGGCGAAGAACCATCTGATCCGGAAAAATATACAAAAACAAATTATGTTCGTATTGGGGAAGATATACGCTATTCATTAGACGATAGCAAATTGAGGAAACTGGGATTTAAGCCTGAACAAGATTTTGATGAACAGCTTAAGGCACTCGTTAAATATTATAAAGATCATTTTATTTGGTGAACATGAAATTATCAGTCATAACTCCCATTCATAATGAAACTGAATGTATCCCTCTATTCTTAGATAAAATCAAGCCTGTCTTAGATGATTTAAAAGGGATTGAGGGGTGGCAGTTGTTTTTTGTTAACGATGGAAGCACAGATAACTCTTTAGATTTACTTAAACATGCACATCTGAAAGATAATCGAATTAATGTTATTTCATTATCAAGAAATTTTGGATATCAAGCGGCGCTTTTAGCTGGACTTCAGACTGCAGATTCTGATGTATATGCAATTATAGATGTTGATTGTGAAGATCCACCGGAATTATTGAAAGTCTTTCTCCAGAAAATCAATGAAGGTAATCACCTAGCTTATGGGATACGTTCTCAGCGGCCGGAACCAAAGTACATTGTCTGGTGCCGAAAGATATTTTATAAGTTGAATATGCTGATAGCTGACAGTAATGTTTATATGTGGATGGCAGAGTACAGCATGTTTACTCGTCATCTACGTAACGCAATTTTGAAGCCACAAACAACATTTCCTTTTTTGCGTACTGAAATGGCTTATGCAGGGTATAAATCGGAAGGTATTCAATATCAACGTCAAAAACGTATAGCAGGTAAATCTCACTATAAATTTTATCAGATGGCAAGGTTTGCTATTGCGGGAATTCTGGCAGGTACTACTTTTCCTCTACGTTTTATATTATCTTTGTCTGTAGCCATTTTTTTGGTGTTTAGTGTTTTGCTGTTTTCAATTCATGATCTTTCGCTGTTAACTTTTCTAACGATAGATTTAGGTTTGTTTTATCTTTTGATTACTATTCCTCTCATAAGCATATATTTGGCTCGAACATATAAAAATGTTGTTAATAGACCTGGATTTTTTATTGACCCACAAGACACCTATATTTAATACAGAAATTACAATGTTACTAAATATTCAATCGCTTTGACTGTAATGATTGAAACTGATTTTCTTTATCTAATTTATGCTTGTAAATAATAAATTCTTCGGATTTGTTATAACTTTTTTTAAACATTTCAGCGCTCATTCTCGCATCCTTGGTTAAATATAATCTTCCGCCATAATCTGTAACTATTTCATCTAATTGATCTAAAAAAGCAAACAACTCAGAAGAAATAGGAAAATCTAATGCAAGTGTAAATCCCTCCATTGGAAAGGATATCAGGTTTGCGTTTTCTTTGCCAAAAAGTTTCAATCCAGCAAAAAAGGAACCCATTTTACTCTCATTTACTTTCCTTAATATCTTGATAATGCCATCTTTGCATGCATTCTTAGGTAAAACAAACTGATATTCAGTAAAACCTCTTTTCCCATAGATTCTGTTCCAGTTATGGATGCCATCAACGGGATAAAAAAAAGAGTCGTAGTCAACTATAGAGTCTTCTGCCTTTTTAGAATGTTTGTTATAGATGAGAACATTAATGATTTTTACGGTTAATTTATTCAGTGTGAAATCAGGAAACATAAATGGGATATTAAACCTCTTTTTTTTCTTTATTTTCAGTAGGTTTTGAGAAATATCTGATTTCTTCATATCTTTCGTTGTTGCATGCTCTCCTAACATCAAAATACCCCTTCCGGACTTCTCTCCTTTCGAAAGGCAATCTATCCAGGCGATTGAATAAGTGAAGTTATTGTACTGTTCAAACAACTCCATCATCTCGTAAATATTTCTGGCCCTGATAGTTTTCTGCTTTATATAAGCGGTTTCAATTCTTTTTAACCTTATTACCGCATTGAGAATTATTCCCGTTAGTCCCATTCCCCCACATGTGGCCAGGAATAAATGGTAATTTGCCACTCTTGAACAACGAATAATCATACCTCCGGGCAACATAATGTCCATAGATACAATATAGTCTGAAAATGAGCCCTCTTTATGATGATTTTTACCATGTACATCACTGGCTATCGCTCCACCTACCGTAATAAATTTAGTCCCTGGAGTTACAGACAAAAACCAGCCTTTTAAAATACACTTATCAATAATTTTATCTAAACTGACACCGGCATCACATTTGATAGTCCCATTATTCTCATCAAAATCATGTATGCTATTTAGACTGAGGAGAGAAATTATGTTTTTATTTAATGAAGAGTCTCCATAACTGCGGCCTGACCCCCTTGTTATGAGAGGATGCTTATCTCTTAAATGCTCTTTCAGGCCGTTATCGGTGCTGAATTTTTTAATGTCCGCGTCTATTACAGGATAATTTCCCCAACCTGATAATTTCATATAAATCTTTTAAATGGTATCAATGATGTTTTAATCTATTTAGTATCTAAGTATCTCTGAAGGGCACTTTGCCAGTAATTGTTGTTATTCAGATTTACCGGTTTCATTACTTTTACAAAAAACCAATCGGTTTCTGCATTACCCACTTCTCCAACTGTTTTTAAAACAATATTTGGATATTTTAAGCGCAAGTTGCTCTCCCAGTCATAAATGGCAAAGTCATTATTCAGGATCACATAATCAATTTCACCATTAAAGTCGCTTTTTGCCCATCTGTTGCCACGTATTGTATCAATGATTGTAACATTCACATCAGGATTGATGTATGGCCATAATTCTGTTGGCCCAACTACCGTGTAATGTTTTTCTTTATTTTTAAAAATTTCATCCATTAGTTCGATGACTGCACTCTCACTATATTTTTCCTTTATACTATAGGTAATAAATTTACCACTAAAAGCTGCCAGTAAACCCACTGCTACTATCGTTAATAAGAGGAGTAATGACCGACTCAAGTTTTTTATTCCCGGACTAGGTGTTAATTCTAACTCTTTACAAAGAATTAAGAAAAAGAATGGAACAATAGGTATAGCGTGATCTGCCCAGGGATGTGGGTCCAGCGCCAAAACTCCTATAGCAGATAAACATCCGACAGGAATACTGATGCGTGCTAATATTTTTTCTTTGGTTGAATGTCTAAAGAGAAAAACAATAAACAACACAAGAGCTAAGATTAACGCAAAAAATTCTCCTGAATTTGACAAAAAGAAATAATCGGACCACCTTCCTGTCTCTTTCTCAAATACAGGCAAGACACCATTTTTTAGAATTGAAACAACCGAATCCCCTACATCCATATTAAAATTTACAGGAATTTTAGTTGGGATTAGAGTATCCATAATGCCCTTTTGAAAAATAAAGCTAAGGGTACCGGTTAATATAAGTGAAGCATAAAATTGTTTTTTAAATTTAGATATGCTATTCCAGGAAACTATTAATTCTGTTATTAAAAATGATATCAAAAAGGCGAGGGGAACAGCAGAGGTAACATGTATTAAGCTCAAAAGAGAGATGCTCAAAATACCTGAAATGTATAATATCAAATGATTTTTCTTGGCTCCTGTTTTGATGAGGAGAAAAACTGCCAGGGTCATGATAGTTAACATTAAATCCGGGCGTAGGTTGGAAGAGCCTACTCTGATAATGTTTGTATCCGTTAAATAAAGTAACCAGCATAACAGGACAATAAACTTGTTGCCGGATATTTTTCTTAAAAGCAGATAAACCATTGTGAACAAAATAAGCATTTCAATAATACCAAATGCTTTAGCAGACCATATACCTGCCCCAAAAATTTTAAACCACCACGACATCGGTATGATTCTTACGGTCCTGCTCACATCGTAACCAAAAGAGGCCTTTACTCCATTGATATCCTGGAGTTCTTTAGCACTCTGCTGGCTTTCTCCCGGATCTGAATTTCTCGACAGGGAGAGAGCAGGATAGCTGTAAAGCCCTCCATCTACACCAAGCGGCACATAGACGTACATGACTATGATAAGCAAAATTGTGGTGATTAATGCGCCGGCACCTACCATATATACAGGTTTTTTCTCTTCTTGCAGCAGATTCTTGAATGATTTAATGAAATTATTTTTTAAATATAGCATTGAGACCGTTAATGATTCAAAATTGTTCAATTATTTAGATGGTCAATTGTCACCATTCTTATTGATAACCTGTTAATATTTATTGTTTCTTTTTTATCGTATTTCTTTTTATAATACGCAATTATCTATGAAAGTGTTGAGTGTTTACTTTCAGCTTAATAACACAATTGTGATGAATTGTCAACTTTTGACGATGTTTGTTCAAGTTTGAACGGCTTCCATTTTAATATTTTTCAGATCAGATTGTATTGTGCCGTATTATTTGCATAATCTCTTTATGTACCCGGTTAAACTCTATTATGTTCAATACGTGATATCATGTGTTTTTTTTCTTTTTTTACATTACTATTGCTGCTAACAATTGGAAATGTTTCTGCTCATGGCCGTGATACCCATCTGGTAGAGACGATAAATAGAATCAAACCTTCAATAATAGCGGTTGGGACCTATCATCCACTTTCCAGACCTGCAGTAAAATTCTATGGTACTGGTTTTGTCATTAGTAGAAATGGTTTCGCAATTACGGCAGAGCATGTAATAAGTGCGATAGCAAGAAATGGCGAAATGGGTAATTTATATGCTTTTTTTCCTGATACAGGGAACTCAATAAAAGTAAGTGCTAAACTCATAAGCAAGAATATAAAATATGACCTTTCGATTATTAAATTGAAAGGAAGTGGATTTGATTATTTAAAGTTAGGAGATTCTTCAAGTGTTAAAGAAGGTCAGTCTATCGCACTTTGTGGTTATCCATATGGCCCTGTTTTTGGATTGCATCCAACTACACATACTGGAATAATCAGTAATATAAGTCCTATGGTAGTTCCCGTACAGAATATGTCATTACTTTCCAATAGAATGATAAAGGCATTAACAGACCCATATTACATCTTTCAGATTGATTGTACGGCTTTTCCCGGTAACAGTGGTGGGCCGCTGGTTCTTCCTGAAACGGGTGAAGTTATAGGTGTGTTGAATAGTGCATTTATAAAGATCACAAAGGAGAATAAGCAGATATCTACCGGCATTAGTTATGCGATACCTATCAATTATGTAAGAGAGCTTATTGAATCTATCAAAAAGAAGTGACATACATATTAAATGTTTCTTTCGGGTTAGAGTGTTGTATTTATTAAAGTTACAATGAAAGTTTTGTGTTGATAGTAAAACAATTTTGTAGTTGACATAATTTACTACTGCTATATTATAACAAAATATTGTATAGCTATTTAACTGTATTGTCCTTAAATATCTTAATATTGAAAAAAAAGGGGTGCTAAATTAATGGATGAATTTAAAAAAACACGCAGGAAACGTAGGCAAAAAAACACTGGTATGATCGAGAGTACCGATAATCCGGCGAAGAGATACAGACGCTCCAGGAGTTCCAGGGGTACGAAGTTCTGGATTTTGTTTGTGGTAGTTCCAATAATTGTCGTGTTGTGTGCGTCTATAGGCTCTTACGGTTTATACAAAAAGAGAAAAGCATCTCGTTACGAAAATACTAAACAAGGTCTGCAGCAAGGATCGATATATGCAAAATTAAATAGACATAATGATGCAATTAAAGAGTATAAAAAGGCGTTGGAGAAGAACCCTCAGGATATCAATATCCTCTATCAATTGGGCATTTCATATATCAAGTTAAAGGAATTTGACAAAGCGGTAAGTGCGTTTAAAACTGCCCTCAAAATCAAACCGAATTACTCAAAAGCACGTTTCCAGTTGGCAGTCATTAGATTAACTAAGGCAAAAGAGTTAAGAAAGCTTGGTGAGAGTGAATCTGTTGTTTTAGAAATACTGTTGGATGCTGAAGATATATGCAGAGAGATAATAGAGAAAGATAATAATTTCATACAGGCGTATGCTTTATTAGGGGAAGTTCATTTCTTACAAGGATTACTTGATGATGCCATAATAGATTATAAACGTATACTCAAAATTGATAATTCATATGTAAATGGTCATATTGCTCTTGCCAGGTTGTACGTGAACAAAGGTAGTTTAGATATGGCAGAGGAGGAGTGTAAATTAGTGCTGTCAGAATTTGAACCCGATAATAAGATGGTGCAGTTTCTCTTAGCGACAATTTACGAGCAAAAAGGCATGTATGATGAGGCCGTTTCATTATTGATGCGGATGAGCGAGGATGCGCCTGGTAATACGATGGTGAACATACAATTAGGTTTATTATATTTGAAACTGTCTAAATTTGATGAGGCACTTGAGCAAGCCGATAAAGTTGCTTCTCCGCTGCCACCGGCAGTATATTTTATTAAAGGAAGTGTGTTGCTGCAAAGAAAAAAATTCAAGGAAGCTATTACCCTCTTGAAAGAGGCAGTTATTAGCTTGCCTAAACTGGTAGAACCACACTATTTTCTGGCACATGCTTTATCAGGGATTGGGCGTTTTGAGGAAGCTAAGACTGAGTTTAAAACTGCCATCAACCTCGCTCCAAATTTCGTTCCCGCAAAAATTGGTCTTGCGAAGCTCCTGTCGAGCGCGGGTTGGCATAAAGAAACAATTGATCTGTGTAATGAAGTCCTTGAACTCAAACCTGACAATGTGGATGCGATGCAATTGCTTGGTCTGGCATATATTAAAGAACAAGATTTTGAAAACGCTGAAAAACAGTTTCGGAAAATTCAAGAGATAGACTCATCTGTTGGTGATATTAATATGGCCTATTTGAGCCTTACTTCGGGACAGTTAAGCAAGTGTATACGTCAGTGTGAGGAGATTCTCCATACTGATCCTGAGACAGTAAAAATTTATGATATTCTGGGTCTGGCACACATAAGACGAGGTGATTTCGATAGTGGTATTGAACAATTTAAGAAGGCCCTGAAGTTAAATCAGAATTCAATATCTACTCTTGTTAATCTTGCAAAGGTTTACGTAGTAGCTGAAAGAATAGATGAGGCGAAGAAAATACTGAAAACAACGTTATCAACAAATCCGGATAATTTAAAAGTATTGTCTTTATTAGCAGGTATATATCAGAGGGAAAGCAATGTTGATGAGTCGGCAAAAATCTTTGAACGGATAATAGAAATAGACCCTGATTTAATTGACGGTTATGGATTAGCCAGTATGTATTTCTTGCAGGGTAAGACAGACGAGTCGATTGATTTGTATAATAAGGCGCTTAAACTCATTCCTGAAAATGTTGTAATACTTACGAATCTTGCCCTATCGTACCAACAAAAGGAAAATTATGTAGCATCTCTCAAATATTGTACAAAGGCAATTGAATTAAGACCTGAAAATCCATCTTATAAGTTTATGTTGGCAAATATTTTTATTGCTAAAGGTGCACATAGCGCCGCGAAGGAGCAAATTGAATCTATACCATCTTTCTCAGGTGACCAGAAAAATGCGTTTCTTGAATTAATAGATTTATCCCAATTGGACGAAAAGAAAGGAAAGCAGATAGCACTTGCATTAAATAAAATAATCTTTCTGAGGCAAGGTGGTTTATTAGATTTGGCAATAAAAGAGTGTAAAAAGGCAATTGAGATTTTTCCTGAAAATATAATTCCTAAAGTAATCCTGGCTAATACCTATCTCAGTTTAAAGCGTAACGAGGAGGCGATTGCAGTATATTCTGAAATTGTCAAAGAGAAACCGGAGTTTGCGTCCTCTTATTATGATCTGGGAATGGCATATATTTTGAGCGGTAATCAGGACCAGGCACTTTCAACGTATCAAATGCTTGATGATAATGATGAGGGGTCTGTGTCGGCTCGCCTGGTACTTGCAGGTACTCTTATGAAAGATGGTGATGCGGAAAAGGCGGAAAAGGCGGCAAAGATAGTTGGGGATGTTATAAAAATAGATCCGAACAATTTGATGGCTCAAAGTTTGTTGGGTAAGATGAGCCTTGCGGATAAGGATTATTCAAAGGCAGAAACCGCATTCACGAAGATGATTGAATTAAAGGGTGATACTTTTGAAGGTCATTTTAATATGGCAAGAATGAAATTATCTCAAGGTGAATATGAAGAGTGTATTCAGCACTGTAAGGTGGCATTGCGAACAAAGCCTGTAGATGTGCGAATACATAATATCCTGGGAGTTGCTTATATGAGGAAAGGTATGTTAAAAGATGCGGCATTATCTTTTAATAAAATAATAGACATTAATTCTGATTTTATTCCGGCTTATCTGAATCTTGCACATATGAACATGGTTGCGCAAAAGCCTGGCATAGCTTCTCTTTTGTACAAAGCTGCACTGAAGGTGGATTCTGATTCAGTTGAAGCTCGAATTGGCTTAGGAAATTCATACGCGCTATTGAATGATAATGTACTTGCTATTGCTGAATTTGAGACGGTGATAAAAAAATATCCTAACAATATTGATGCTCATGTTGCATTGGCAAGAAGCAATATTGCTCTGGGTAATAACACGAAGGCAAAACAGGCAGTAATGAATGCTTTAAGCATAGACACTGATAATCCAATAGCACGTTCTGTGCTAACGAAGATATATGTAATAGATGAAGATATGCAACAGGCAATAAAACAGTTGGAATGGGTTTTGGTAAAAAGCCCTAAAACAATAGAAGTTTATGATCTTGGGGTTTTGTATGTGGACATTGGAGAGTTTGATAAGGCTATATCAGTTTATAAGCAGGGTGTAGACAATTTTCCTGGTAATCACTTATTGTGGTGCAATCTTGCAGTTACTTATCAATTAGGTAAGGATTATAAAAGTGCTAAAACTGCTTTTAATAAGGCATTAACAATTCAGCCGGATGGTATTATTCCAAATTTGTGCATGATTCATTTATATATGGCTAAAGGTGAAATAGATAATGCGAGACAGCATTTGAAAAACTTGACAATAATCGGAGATGTAAACAAGCGGAGGTATCTGCGTTTGTTGGAATTGTGTGGTAAGGATGTGGAAGTAGCTGATAAGGTATCACATCATTTATCACGGGCTATTATTTATTCTAATAATAGATGGTCCAAACGTATTATAAACGAATATGATGAGTTGATAAAAATGGTACCTGGCAATGCTGTTGCATATAATGCAAAGGCAGATAATCTGGTATTGATTCGACAATATGATAAAGCAATAAAAGCTTATAAGAAAATAATAGAAATAGAGCCGGAATCTCCGGATGCTTATATTAAACTTGCCGGTGTATATAGACGTAGTGGGGACAATGATGAGGCATTGGCTCAGTTTAGAAGGGTAATACGTGTTGATCCTGAGAATACTATTGCTCACTTGAATATAGGCATTTTGACAGAAGCCAAAGGTCTGCTTGAGGAATCAGTCAATTTTTATAATAAGGTAATAGAATTAGACCCGAATTCTTCGGTTGCGTACAATAACCTTGCATGGTTATATGCATCAAAAATGAAGAATAAAATTGAAGAAGCATTGGTGCTGGCAAAAAAAGCAAAGGAACTTAATCCGAATAATCCAGCCATTGCCGATACTCTTGGGTGGATTTACTATTTGGATGCTGATTATGACAATGCTGTTTCGGAGCTTAGAGCTGCGGCGCGTAATGCGACATGGAACCCTTCTATACGTTATCACCTTGGGGCTGCTTATTACAAAAAGGGGATTCTGAGAGATGCATTGAGAGAGATGGAACGTGCATTAAAAATTAGTAGCACTTTTCCTGAGGCGGAAGATGCAAAAGAAATTATTGAAAAAATAATAATAAACAAGGTAAGGGGCAACAGTAGTAAGTGAGTATACTCGGCTTTGGTTGATTATGAAGTAATAATTAATGTAAAAAAAAGAGTTTCGGTGGCATTTTTATAATGGTGCTGACAGTTGGATTTGTTTTGACAACTGCTAATGCAATTCCAACCAGCGGCACCGCCGCCGATTTAACTGGAACCCGGGCCGCAGAGGTCGATGGGGAGATAAACATAACAGATACTCCAAATCACGCGGATGCTACTCTTGATTGGCTCATCATAGATATAATTTAGATGGCACTTTACTACACATAGACTTTTAACGGATTCAAATAGCCCGCTATAAATCATTTCACTCTTGATCTTTCGGATTCTGCTATAGTTAATGGGGTGTTCCAGAATGGAGTTATTACTGACGTCACCATTAACGGTAATGATATAGTTGACAACAAGTTATATCCTTGTAAACCCTACGTATTACTCGTGGCGACTGCGTATAGCTGCTCTGTTGTAGAGTAAAGGTTAAAATCATACTTTAGTACATTTGCTGAGTAAGTATTGTTCGAATGACAGTAACCCCATTCTTCTCAACCGGCGTATTGGAAAACGTCTGTTGTCAGTCCTCCGTTTTATTGAGCACTTAAAGCATCTCAGCCTCATGCGTATCCAACATTCTAATCTTCCATATACTACCTGTAAATCGCCAGGTCGAAAGTAATTGACGTGCTCTCTTATCACAGGAATGAGTCTGCCAATAACTGTTTTCAGGTTAACGCCTTGTGATCGTTTAGAGTCATGAGGTGTGAAATAATAGTTGACAGTGACAGCAATAGTGTTTATTATATTAAACAAAAGAGGCGGTAGCAAATAGCATTATCCCTGTTGAACATATTTTCAATTATACAAATTAAGTATTTCATTTTCAGCTGAAAAATACGAAATAAACTGTTGGACATTAGTTTGTATTATTATCTTGTCACAGAATTTTTTTTTTATTCTGGTAGAGAGCGATCTTGGTGTGGTGAGTAGGTTAGCTCTTTTAAATATTTATTAAAGAGAGGGACGTATTATGATGTTAATGTTTTATAGAAAATGCAGTACTATAGCCGTATTGTCAGGTATTGTCACGTTGATGGTATTCTGCTCAACGGTGATGGCTACACCAGTTGAGTCGGTTTTTTCTGACCCTGCCAATGGGTGGATGCAGTTTGCGGATGATGACGGTATCGCTACCGGACACGGAGGTCAGAACTTCGATACGGAATATCTCTTTTACAAGATTGATGGTGATAATCTTTCAATAGGGCTGCAGACAGGGTTTGATGTGGAAACCGGAAGGAATGGTACTGGTAGATATTATACGGGAGACCTTGCGTTATCATTTGATGGCGATCACTCAGGGTTTGGCGGCAGCGGATATGAGTATGCTCTGGACTTTGGATTACAAACCAGAGATTTGAGGAAAAGGTCCCAGGGAGACCCACAGAATATCGATGCTAACGTCCACGGTACCATCGGTACGTCCGGTATAGATGTTGCTGGCTTGTACGAGAATGTAGAGTGGTATAACGGCCATATGCAAGTTAATACGGATGATGGTGATGGTGAAGACGAACCTCCATTTGCAATGAATGAGGGTGATATTGTAGCCAACGCTCTGCAGTACAATATTGGGGATTTGGGAACGAACAGTTTTTACAGAATAGTTACATTTGATACAACTTTGGTTTCTGAGGCATCTGATGGAAGCTATTCAGTGCACGCCCACTATACAATGAACTGTGGGAATGATTCAATCCATGGTGGTTTTGCTGTTGTTAATAGCTCTAACAGCTCTGAGCCTGTCCCTGAACCTGCTACTGTGGTTCTGTTAGGAATCGGTCTGATTGGGTTGGGAGGAGTATATATTAGAAGGAGATATATACGACGCCTAAGTGAGAATGTTTAAGAGTGGTGTAATGTTAAGATAAACGCTCAATAGTCAGTTTTGCTGCTTCAGCAAGGAATGCAGCGCCGATACCCAGGGCGTCTTCATCAAAATCGAATGTAGAGCTGTGAGCGGGTATGCATTCCAACCCCTTCTTCTGCGATCCCAATCTTACCAGGCATCCGGGGATTTTTTCCAGATAATAGGAGAAATCTTCACCACCCATACAAGCAAATTTGGTGTCAACCAGAGCATTGTGTCCAATGGAATTAATGACAGCAGTTTTTGCGATTTCAGACTCTTCCACGGTATTTATAACTGACGGGTAGCCCATAGTAAAGTTTACGCTGACTTTTGCGTTGTGAAGTGTCCCGGCAGCATCTACGATACGTGTTATACCAGACATTATTTGATCTCTTATCTGCGTGTCTGTCGTACGTATTGTACCGGAAAGTTTAGCCTTCTCTGCTACCGCATTAGGCACAGAACCTCCCTCGATCCGCCCTACCGATACAATTGAGGGATACAAGGGATTTACTTCTCTGGAAACGATAGTCTGAAGGGACATTACTATAAGACTGGCTACTACAATTGCGTCAACTGCATCGTGAGGCTGTGCGGCGTGGCCTCCCTTACCTGTAATTGTAATATCGAATCTATCGGTAAATGCCGAGATCGTACCGGCTTGTACTACTAATTTTCCTGTCTTGTAATGTCTGTCCAGATGGCATGCGAATATTGCTTCTGCTTTAACAAGCAGTCCCGATTCCATGATTTTCTGCGCTCCACCACCGCCTTCTTCTGCCGGTTGGAATACAAGTAACACGCTGCCCGTTTGAAGAGATTCTTTAAGTAAAGAGGCTGCCCCGATCAGCATTGCGACATGCCCGTCATGACCACATGCATGCATTACACCCTCTGTTTTTGAAGAAAACTCAAGCCCTGTCTCTTCCTGGATAGCCAATGCATCCATATCTGCCCTCAAGGCTACAACAGGCCCTGTATCATTACTTTTATTTATACGGCCTATTACACCGGTTTTCCCAATTCCTGTAGTTGCTTCAATACCAAGCCTCTTTAATTCCCTGGTTATGATGGTAGCAGTATTCTCTTCCTGATAACCAAGCTCCGGATACATATGGATTTCACGACGTATTCGAACCATATGTTGAAACAACTCTTTTGATACAATATTCATAAATTCATTCTATTATAATGGCGATAAATATCCAGATTAAAATCAGTAGCGTCAGATTAGGTTTTTGCATATAGCAATTTTTTGCTCCAATACTGTCATTCCCGCATGCTTTAAGCGGGAATCCAGATTGAACGAACCACTTGGATACCCGATAAAGAAATTCCTGCCCGAATAGGT
This sequence comes from Candidatus Scalindua japonica, assembly GCF_002443295.1. NCBI lineage: Bacteria > Pseudomonadati > Planctomycetota > Candidatus Brocadiia > Candidatus Brocadiales > Candidatus Scalinduaceae > Candidatus Scalindua > Candidatus Scalindua japonica. The sequence continues at coordinate 23,532 of NZ_BAOS01000046.1, forward strand.
ACAGGCTGGCGGGTATGACAAAAAACGGTATACGCAAAAACCTAACCGGACGCTACTGAATTAAAATAGTCTTTTATATATTCTGCAGAGTTAAATTTTCATTGGGTTGCACGAACAAACTCATATGTCCATGATGTTTCCTTTAACATACTGAAAGTATAACAAACAGGGTTTGTACATGCTGTCTTTACATAAGGTACAAAAATATGTTTATTTCTACTGGACAAAAAAGTACTGGACCATAGAATACTAATTCAGGGATTTTTTTCAATTCTTCTATTTAATTCCTGAATTCTTTAAATCCTAAATTACCTAAAAAGGAAGGTTATCAGTTACAAATGGATATGAAATTCAAAAAAGTATCTTTTCACGAGAATGAGATTCTATTTGGTCGTGATTCTACTCCTTTTATTACGGCTGTTGAGTTTGATGGTAATAATAGTGTAGAGATTTTTTTTCGTAAAAAAGATAAAGTTGCATCAAAGAAGGAAGTATTTAAACCTTTTATTTTATTGGAAGATACTATCCATATGGAAGGATGGAACGGTACGTATGAGGCAAAGAGGCTTAATGGAGATGCTTATTATAAGTACCTGGTCTTTCTGGAAACCTGGTCAGATTTGCAGCTATTGTTAAAGCATTTTAAGAAGAAGACCGGAGCAACTCCGGCAAGTTTGAGCGCTCCTTTTCTCTTTTTAAATGATCCGGTTCATCAATACCTTGTTTTTTCAGGACAAACACTCTTTAAAGAGATGTTATATATTGATCTTGTCAGACTACAGCTTGACATCGAAACATACTGTGCTGAGGGGTATGAGTTTTCAAATCCATATAGAGATGAAGACAGAATTACTCTGATATCTCTTTCGGACAGTAGTGGTTGGGAGTATGTAATCTCAGGAAAAGAATATGGTGAGAAAGAGATGCTGGAGGTTATGGTTGAACAGATAAATTTAAGAGACCCTGACGTAATCGAAGGTCATAACATATTTAATTTTGATTTAACTTACATATCGGCGCGTGCGAGAAGGTACAAGGTTCCTTTGGCTATTGGCCGCAATAAACAGGTACTTAAATCTCATCAGTCACGTTTAAATATTGCAGAGAGAACAATCTCTTATAAAAAATTTGAGATATATGGTCGTCATATTGTGGATACGTACTTACTGGCACAGATGTATGATGTTACTGCCAGGAATCTGGAGAGTTATGGCCTTAAGAATGTAGCCAGGCATTTTAATCTTGCTTCTCCGGATAGAACGTACATAGATCCGGACAGGTTAAGTTGGTATTTTGATAATAAGCCAGATGAACTTTTAAAATATGGCCTGGATGATGTCAGGGAGACAAGGGCAATAAGCGAAATCCTGGGCCAGAGCTTTTATTATCAGACGCAGATATTTCCATACTCGTTTCAGAATACTATTATCAGAGGCAATGCGACTAAAATTAATTCTCTTTTTATTAGGGAATATATAAGTTCAGGTCATTCGATTCCCCGGACATCCCAGTCCAGAGAGTACTCAGGTGGATACACAGATATGTTTCTTCAGGGTGTGATCAACAGAGTTTTATACTGTGATGTTCAGTCACTGTATCCATCCATAATGTTAACCTTTAAATACTTTCCGAAAGTTGACGAGCTGAATATCTTTCATTCACTATTGGGTGACTTGAAGGATTTCAGATTAAAGACAAAGGAGATGATGTCTACTGCTGAGACAAAATCTGAAAAAATGTATTTTGACGCGCTCCAGTCCACGTTCAAGATACTCATTAATTCATTTTATGGTTATCTGGGTTTTGCGTATGGACACTTCAGTGATTTTGAAGAGGCAAACAAAGTAACGGCAAAAGGACGTGAAATTATTAAATCCATGATTGAATGGCTGGAGGATAACGATTGTAAGGTGATAGAGATTGATACAGACGGTATATACTTTGTTCCTCCCGGCAGAGTTAAACAGGAGGAGGATGAGGAAGAGATCATTAATGAATTATCCAGTGCGCTGCCTGAAGGTATAAATCTTGAGTTAGCCGGCAGATATAAAGCAATGTTCAGCTATAAAATCAAGAACTACGTACTCCTTGATTATGATGACAAAATAATTATCAAGGGATCTGGTCTGCGTTCAAGAGGTTTAGAGCTTTTTCAACGCAGGTTTATGGAGGAGATGTTTCTTCATTTGCTTAAGGGAGAGGGTGAAAAGATGGATGGTCTTCTGGATAAATACGAAAAAGAGCTGACAGACCACAAGTGGGACAAAAAGATGTTTATAAAAAAGGAGACCCTGAAAGAGTCCCTTGCTACCTATTCCGAAAAGGTAAGTAAAAAGAAGAGGAGCGCTGCCGCGGCCTATGAACTCGCCCTTAAGTCAGAACGCAGCTATCAGCCGGGTGATCAAGTATCTTATTATGTAATTGGTGATAAGAGCAGGGTGAGGGTATTTGATAACTGCAAACTTGCTTCACAGTGGGACAGGGAAGAACCGGACGAAAATGTAGAGTATTATAAAAAAAAGCTTAAAACGCTATATGATAAATTTAAGCCGTTTTTCGAATAAATCATATTGGGGGTTTTTAAGCCCAATATGATTTATGGTGCCAGAGGTGGGAGTCGAACCCACACCCCCATTACAGGGACCGGATTTTGAGTCCGGCGCGTCTGCCAATTCCACCACTCTGGCTACCAGATTATATATTTAGAAGCTTCTTCCTGTCCGTGTAAGTTCATGAAGACGGTTGACGTTTCCTCTCTTTCGAGAGGATTCCAGTTGGAGTTCTCTTGAAAGAGAGGAATTCGCTCTGAAAATAGTAACCGCAAAGATCCAATGTATTAAAATAATCTATGATTCTTTCTCTTTGAAATTGGAGGGCCAATTATCTCCGACAAAATTATTGCACTTGGAAGATCTTGCTTTGATAAGGGGCCCCACGGAAATTTTGTATGGTAAATTACTTTCTTTTCAGGAAGAGGTGATTTTTGTTTCTCTTTATGTTTATTTACCAATTGAGATTTAAACTGATGAACCCTGTTCTTTGTCTCTGGTCCCTCTCTCTGCGAAACTGTTTTTTTTAAAGGTTGATGTGTTCTTCTCTTCGTTCTTATTTGAGGCTCAGGCTTTTCAATACCTAGTAGCTCTTCCATGTATCGGCTGAGCTTGCCCTCTTCTCCTCTTGTTTTATATTCCGTGTCATTTGTCCTGTCAATATCAGTACCCGGTCTGTTTCTGGCTCGATTCTTAAGAGCAGTATATATTATAAAAGCGATTATTATTACTGACCAGACTAATTGTTCCATTCATATTTCCCTTGAATTGCCAGAAAAATTAAATCTAATTAGGGTAAATTCGTATCTACATTTTTGGAATATCGTCACTTGTCTTGGAAATAGACGTTCTCATTTCTGTGTCTGCCTGAATATTCTTCAGGTGATAGTAGTCCATTATTCCAAGGTTACCCTCTCTGAATGCCTGAGAAATTGCCTTTGGCACTTCTGCTTCTGCAAGGACCACTTTAGCCCGGTTCTCTTCTACCAATGCCTTCATTTCCTGTGCCCTTGCTACCGCCATTGCTCTGCGTTTCTCAGCTTCTGCCTGGGCGACTATTTTGTCAGCTTCTGCCTGGTCTGCCTGCAGTTTAGCCCCTATATTATCTCCAACATCTATGTCAGCGATGTCGATAGATAATATCTCAAATGCGGTACCGGAATCAAGTCCTTTTTCTAAAACTCTTTTTGATATTGAATCAGGGTTCTCCAACACTCTCTTGTGCGTTTCTGCTGAACCAATTGTAGTTACGATCCCTTCTCCAACGCGCGCGATGATTGTCTCTTCCGTTGCGCCTCCGACTAATCGCTCTATGTTTGCTCTCACTGTCACTCTGGCCTTTGTTCTGAGCTGGATACCATCCATTGCCACTGCGTCAATAGTTTGTCTCCCTTTATCCGGATCAGGGCAATCAATAACCTTTGGGTTGACACTCGTTTTAACTGCATCGAGAACATCTCTTCCTGCCAGATCTATTGCACAGGCCCTGTCAAAGCCCAAATCAATCTTTGCTTTATCAGCAGCAATTAATGCCCTGATGACGTTAGGTACGTTACCTCTTGCCAGGTAGTGTGCTTCAAGCTGGGGAGTGTCGTAATCCAGGCCTGCTTTCTTTGCCATAATACGAGAATCAACAATAGTCCTCGCGTTGACACGTCGGAATGTCATTCCAATTAACTGGATGAGGGCGACATTGGCGCCAGACGCTAATGCTTGTATATACAACCAACCGTATTTAAAAATTAAGAGAAGAAATAAAATTAAAAAGATGGAAGCGATAACGATCCCAATTGTCAAAACTTCCTTGGATGCGACTAGTAAAGGTATGTTTATGTTTATCATTTCTTTCTCCTTCGGTTTTATGTTTTTACTGGTCTTACTACTATTCTATTTCCTTTTACTTCTGTAACCTTAATCCTGGTATCTTTTAATATCATTTCGCCTTCTGAGATGACGTCTACTTTGTGGCCGTTTATATTCGCAGTCCCTGAAGGTCTCAGTGTAGTAATTGCAACACCTTCAGTTGATAACAGTTCGTCTCTTTTGTCTGTAGAAGATGCAAAACCCTTCTCTGACGCCTTAACGGCAAAAGTCTTCGTGAGAAGTTTATACCATGTTATAAAAAATATTGGAATAAAGCAAATACCTATAACCAGTAATATGTGTCCTAACAGGTTTGATATGTGTAAATATGCAAATATTATGCTTGTAATAACGCAGCCTGCACCACAAATTCCGACTATCGCCCCTGGTATAAATAACTCTATGGTTATCGCAATCAGGCCGATTACATATAATGTTATGATCCCTGATATACTCATAATAATTTTATACAGCCTTTACAACTATTATATTTCCTCTGATTTCTATTATTTCAACGATTTGCCCTTTTTCAATATACTCTCCCTCTGTTACGACATCGAGTATGTTATTGTTAACTTCAATCTTGCCGGTAGGGTGTAAGGTGGTAGACGCCAGCCCCTGCGTGCCTGGCAAACTGCTCTTCCCCGCAGGTTGGGGCGGGATTACATAACCGCTTTGAGCGGTCTCAGAAGTTGTTAAGACCAAACGGTTAAAAAATGGTATACCCGGCATAAATCTGAATAATAGAAAAATGGTAATTCCGCTGCCAATAATACTACACATCACTGCAAATATATTTTTAACAAACATATCGACGTCATACGGTGTTCTTGGGATAGTAAAATCCTGAAATGATAAAATTGCTCCTATAAGTATTAAAATAATTCCTGGAATTCCAGCAATACCAAAACCAGGTATTAAGAGTATTTCAACAGCTATCAGAACTATACCTGAAAAAAATATAATAATTTCAGGTGCTTCTGCCAGGCCAACGAGATGTTTGCTCAGGAAGACTGTTGCGAGGCAGGAAATACCTATGATTCCAGGTAATCCAAAACCGGGGCTCTTGAATTCCATCCATATAGCCGCCAATCCAATACCAAGCAGGATTGGTGCAATTTTTGCCAGGAATCTTACCATCTCCTCAGACCAGTTTGTTTCTAATATATCAGGAGTAGCGTTTTCTACATTCAGTAAACTTAATAATCCATTACGGTCTTCCACAATTCCCTTTGCGAATTGGTATTCATATGCCTCTTTTGCATGCATTGTGAGTAGCTTTCCCTCTTCTATAATCAACTTTCTGGACTTGATTCCCTTTTTTGTCTCCTCGGTCATTTCTTTAAGTTCTCTGCCGGAAATATAAAACCCATCAGGTTTTTCTTCTGTAACTATTCGATAGACTTCTATCTCTTTTGTAACCATTGCTTCCGCAAGCAGAACAGGATAACCGTTCTTTTCCGCAAATTTTCTGAACTTTGTCCTCAGGACAGTCTGGATTTTTTCACCGACAGTTTTGTAACCACCTTCAGAAGAGGGGACAATTGGTTCACAATCTCCTAATTCCGCCTGAGGAGACATGTATATTTCATTACATGAAATTGCTATCAGAGAACCTGCCGAAATTGCCTTTGTCGGAATAAATGCTACTGTTTTTGTATTCTTGATATTGCTGATATATTCTGATATTTCAAATGCGGGTTCCAGTTGACCTCCAAATGTGTCTATCTCAATAATTATGAGATTTGAGCCATTCTCTTTTGCAATTTCAACTCTTCTTGTCAGAGAACGGTAAATACCACCATCAATTGTCCCACTTAGAGGTATAATTGATACCTTATCGTCATATGAGTTGTTTTCCGTTGGGGCGGTAATATTTTCTGATCGAGTTGATACTGTTAATATGAAGTGAGTAAGTAATAAGGAGAGTAAAATATTTATAAACTTTTTCATGATAGATACTTACCGTAAGGTGCAATTAACATTATAGACAATGGAATTTATCAGAAATCAGATTGCTTGTCAACTTCATTAGTATTTGGTGCACTTATGGCGTGTAAAGCTGGTTAATTCACCGTTTGCTGTAATCTTCCGGATGACAGTTATGGGTAATATTCCCCAGTTTTTCCCAATAATAGTTGACTTTCGGGTACTAAATTTGTAGCATGCTATCTTAATTTAACAATAATTTGGAGAAATTTTACATAAAATGGATGGTACAACTAGCTTAAGGGTTGAAGATATTGTTAGAAACAAAAATCTGAAGGAAACTCATTTACATGATATTCTTGAGGCCAGCGCGATTATTAATTCTAAACTGGATTTGAACCATGTATTGAAACAGGTTATTGTTCACGCTACAAGGCTGACTAATTCCGTTGCGGCATCCATTATACTGAAATGTGATTCCAGCGATGATCTGGTTATTCGTTATGCGACTGGTCCTGCTTCCAATGCGATTTCAAATGTCAGATTTCCTACGGACAAGGGTATTGCCGGATTCTGCATAAATACAGGGCAAATTGTTGTAGTTTTTGATGCCAAGAAGAATCCACACCATTTTGCGGACATTGATAAACTTTCAGGCTTTAATACTGAAAGTGTTTTGTGTGTTCCATTGTGTGTAAAAGGTAAAACAATCGGTTGTGTTCAATTGTTAAATAAGTGTGATAGTACATCGTTTAACAATGAAGATATTGCTGTTGCGACAATAATGAGTAATTTTGCTGCTGTGTCTGTTTCGAATGCTAAGAGCTATGATAACCTGCAGAGAACAAATTTTGCTCTCAAGTCACAGTTATTTACAACAGATATGGTAACTGGTAAGAATAGTAAAATGAAGAAAATTCTACAGTCTATTAATAAACTGAAAGATACAAAAAGTAATGTTTTAATTCTTGGTGAATCAGGCACCGGTAAAGGTGTCATCGCACGCGCTATTCACAGGCAAAGCAGTCGAAAAGATAATCCGTTTGTTACCGTTAATTGCTCAGTCTTATCACCGACACTGTTAGAGAGTGAACTATTTGGACATGAAAAAGGGGCGTTTACCGGCGCGGACAAACTAAAGGTGGGGAGGTTTGAGATTGCAGACAGTGGAACGGTATTCTTAGATGAAATTGGAGAAATTGACAAATCGATACAGACTAAACTTTTAAGAATTTTGCAGGAAAAAGTTTTCGAACGTGTGGGTAGTACTAAAACCCTGACAACAGATATTCGCATAATAGCTGCGACAAACAGCGATTTAGAAAAAGCGGTAGAGCAGAATCTGTTCAGGAGAGATCTCTATTACCGCCTGAAAGTTATCGTTTTCCAACTGCCACCACTAAGAGAACGAAGGGAAGATATACCAGCCTTCGCGCAATTCTTTCTGGAAAGATACTGTAAAGAGTTAAGTAAGTCAGCACGTACGTTTGATAAGAATTGTATGAGTGCTTTGGTTAGTTATGATTATCCGGGTAATATAAGAGAGTTAGAAAATATTGTTGAAAGGGCTGTCGTTTTAGCGGAAGGTGATGTTATTCATATTAGTGATTTGCCGGATGAAATTCAATATAGAAAAAAAGCTGTTTTTGATAGAAAGATTGAAGCTCCTGAAAAAACCAAATCAATTTATGAAATGGAAAAGGATGCGATTTACAAAACAATGCTTGAATGTTCGTGGAACCAGAGTATGGCTGCACGTTTATTAGGGCTTAGTCGTGACAAATTGAGATATCGTATAAAAAAATACAAAATAGAAAAACCTGCTGAAGATTAATACGAAAGGAGTTTCCTTTCAATATTGTACTGCCTCTGTAACATTCTCAGGGTATCTTTGTTCCCATGTCATCAAGTAGTTAACAGCGCCTCATGAAGAAGATGTGTATGCTTTACTGGTAAATTGGAAGATGTATTTCCGGCGCCTCTTTCAATCCTGGATATTGCTTGTCTTTATCTGATACCGTCGGAACTTCTACAGGCCAGTCTATTCCAATTGAGGGGTCTGACCATACCACACCATATTCATCATCCGGGTTATACAGGTCAGTAGTTTTATATAACACATCTGCAGTTTCACTGACGACGCAGAAGCCATGAGCAAAACCTTCAGGAACAAAAACCTGTCGTCTGTTTTTTTCGGAAAGATATGCTCCTACCCATTTACCAAATCCGGGAGATCCGCGACGTATGTCAACAGCAACATCATATATTTCCCCCGTAATAACATAAACCAATTTGCCTTGTGGGTGGTTTAACTGATAGTGCAGTCCTCTCAGTGTCCCGCGTGTTGAGTGTGAGTAATTGTCCTGAACAAAGACATGGTCTATGCCCGCGTCAGCATATTTCTTCTGATGGAAGGTTTCCATGAAAAAACCGCGGGAATCATTAAAAACTTTAGGCTCAAGCAGTAAAACGCCTGGCAGGTCCATGATAGTATATTTAATAGACAACTGTTAAAAGCTCCTGATCTGTTATAATATTGCCTTCTCAGCAATGATATTTTCTAATCTTTAAAAACTAAGTACCATAGTGTTCTTTGACCCACGTTAAGTATTCACCACTCTTTATTCTGTCTGTCCAATTTGTATTCTGGAGATACCATTGGATCGTTTTTTTGATACCTGATTCAAAGGATTCTTCCGGAGACCAACCCAGTGTATTCTTTAATTTGCTGAAATCAATCGCATATCTTCTGTCATGACCGGGCCTGTCCTTTACAAACTTGATCAACTCTCTTCGTGGGCGATTATCCGGTAATTTTTTGTTATCATCCAGTATTTCGCAAATCATTTTTACAAGTTTCAAATTTTCCAGTTCATTATTACCACCGACATTATATGTCTCACCGTGAATTCCTTTTTTCATAATCATCCAGACTGCCGTGCAGTGATCTCTTACGTATAACCAGTCTCTGACATGCAAACCATCTCCATAAACAGGTAGTGATTCTCCTTCAATAGCATTAAGGATCATCAGTGGGATCATCTTTTCAGGAAACTGATATGGGCCATAGTTATTGGAACAATTTGATATTGTGATGGGCAGGTTATAGGTCTTATAGTATGCCCTTGCAAGATGGTCAGACGATGCCTTGGATGAGGCGTAAGGACTATTTGGTTTATAGGATGTTTCTTCTGTAAAGAAGCCTTCTGCACCCAGACTGCCAAATACCTCATCTGTACTGACATGGTGAAAAAGCTTGATGCTGTCAATATGGCTTCTGGCGACATCTAACAAATTAAAGGTCCCAACTATGTTGGTTTGAATAAATGTATCAGGCTTGACAATAGATCTGTCGACATGCGATTCTGCTGCAAAATGGCAAACACTATCAATTTGATACTCTGTAAATATTTTTGTGACCTCTTCCTTATCACATATATCAGCCTTGATAAATTTATATTTTTCAGGAAAGTTTTCATCTGTCCCGGTCAAGTTATCAGGATTTCCGGCGTAAGTCAGATTATCTACATTAATTATCCTTCCTGAAAAATCAGATTCCTCAAGAAGATAACGGATAAAATTTGCTCCGATAAAACCGCTTCCACCGGTAACTAATAAGTTTTTGTACATCACTGGCTTTCTATATTGCTATGACATCTATCAACGAAGGGTCGTCAACTCCAATGCCTAAATTTGCGGCTGTTTCAATATACTTTGGTTCTCTGCCAGCCTCTTTAAGAGATGGCATATTTACCTCTTTTCTCTTTTTCTCAATAATCTGTGCTCCAACGCGGTCCAGGGCTACAGGATCTGTTCCAATCAACATACCCTGAAAATCCCATGACCATTGCGGTTTGAAAGCCGGACCTCCATGGTATTGCGCCTTCAGTGCATCACAAACAATTAATCGAAGTTTGTCCTTTATAAAAGGGTGGCTGTTGAGATCCGCAACATAAGGGTCACAATTACTATCATGGTATTTGTTGGGATTATGTATAATCCCAAAGAAGTTCTTCATCCCTATCGATACACCGGCAAGATCGTGGTCTTTCAGGATCGGTACATTTACTATAGCAGTGCAGAATGATGATGCTATCTTACTGAAACAACTGCCAATGCTGCCGATGATCAGTGGTTTTGAGGTGTACCCTCCTGAGGGGAGATCGTCTGTTCCAAAACACTTGAAGCCATTGTTACTTCTACGAATATTAAATCCGGCATCTTCCAATTCTCTATTGAATCTTTCAAATATTACTATATTACTCTCTCTTACACCAGCCGACTTTATACCGTTTATAATAGCCTCAACTATTTCCGTATGAGGTGAAAACCTCTTGCCGGCCAGACAATTAAGTTTAATCCCGACTATATCATTTTTGTTGAAGAGCCTGCTCCACGCTACCATCGGATTTTCTGAACCTGTTATTTTTAATAATGCACTGTCAATAGCCATACTAATAACATTCGTGTCTGCTCTTCCATTAGCATTTATGAATTTCCTGTCTTTTGCAAGTATAACTCTCGACCTTAATAGAGTATTTTCTTCTGCATATAGAGTTTTAAAAAAATTACTATTACCTAATAAGAGAGACGAAGCGCAAAGCCCGGTCCCTATAGCGGTTGCCTCTTCAAGGAACTCTCTCCGAGATTTATTGATAGTCATTTAATTTAATTATTAACGTGAATATGCGCGAAAGTTTGTGAGATTCAGAAGGATTATTATAGCAAAATGTGGCTTCGTGTCAATGTATTGATGTATCAGATATGAAATGTATAGAAAGGGGGGTACAATAATTTTGCACTATTTGTATGTTGACATACTAAAAAATAAGCCTTATCTCAACAGGTGAGATAAGGCTTATTGTGTATTTAAAAGTAAAATTGCTGAAAGTAGCGTTTAGCGTATTTTACTGGAAATTGAAAGTACTTTAACTGTGAAATCCTTCTCTTAACATAAAAAACACTGGCTACTGCTCTATATTTAATTTGTTAAAGAGATTTCTCCATTCCTTTTACAAATTCGTCAGTTGTTTTCGGGAATTGTTTCAATGTGAAGATTCGATCAATGTCTCTTCAATTTCATCTAATGCGTCTATTCTTGTGCCTCCATCATTGGTGCTCATCTGTTCTCTCAACTCTTGAACGGCCTGCCTTGCTTCTATCAGGTTCTTTGTATAACCGGCTTTGTCTGTTTCCAAGACAAGCTTTGCAACTGTTACAACCGTTAATTCATTCTGCAGTTCAGCAAGTTCTCCATCAAGTTCTTCACTTGCTTCTGTTAGTTCAGCCACTTGCATTTCCAGCTCCTTATTCTGTTTGTCAACCTTACTCAGCTTCATAATCATATCAGGTACTTTCAATATTTCTGTTTTACCTGCTAATATCTGCTGCTCCATATGATGTACTCTTTTTAATTGAGCTGTGTATTTACCAATAGAGGTAATTGCAAGTGTGAAAAATATAATAGCAAAAACTGCAAAAAAAGCAGTTGTTGTTGCAAAAATTTTAACCTTTCCTGTAGCCATCGTTTCCTTCTCCTTTCAAACGCATTTTTCTGTAAAAAGTTAATGGAGTTATGTTTAAACAGTTTTCGTTAATCTAACAAATAGCGGATTTTATGTCAAGTACGAATTTGTTGTCGAATTAATTGTCTCCGTACCATATTTAACTTCCGTTTATTCTGATATTTATGATTGAATCTGTTAATTGTTCCTGTTTAAATTTAGCATTATGAACATTTCCATAAAACATAAATATTCCATGATAATTACTCTTTGTGCCCTGAATATTCTCTTTTGCCAGAGATATTCTGCCGGATACGGTTATAAGAAGAGTGAAGATCCTATTATCACGGTTTTCAAATCAGTGATTTTCAATGGCAGAAAGGGTGATTGGGAGAGAGTTGCGCTAGACATTGACACGATTAGTGACAGAATTGATGATGTTAAAAATATTTTTGATGTAAACCTCAGACCGGCGCTTAATGCGGGCCTGTGCCAGCATAATTTTCAGGAAGTAATCAAGGTAATGGCTAACCTTGTATTCCTCGCGATGAAAGAGAAATTTTATTGGAATATCAGTGAAGGTCTTCGCATATTTATGAAGGCAAAGGTCAGGCTCCGGCTTGCCGATGAATATTATACCCTTTTGCTTTCGGGGAATGTCAGAAGATATGATAGGCTGAATGGTACGAAATTTCATGATGATATCTTCAATAAGTTTGCAGAAGCCGGAAATGCTCTGGGGAGCATCGGTTTTCTTGGAGCAGGGGCTGTCAGCCCGAAACTGAATGATTTTGAAATTGCCACAAAGGAAATCGAACAAAAACTTCTTATTGTTTTTCCATATTTTCAGAGTGGTGAAGAGATAACATATTGATAAACTTACGTAAACTGTTTCAAAATACAACTATTACAGTTCTCATTATAATTAGTACACTGAACTTGTCCCAATGTGATGTTGTTGGACAGGATATAACAGACAATCAGTTTTTTTTTGATGTAGATGAGATAAAGTTTCCGGAGCCGAAATTACTCAGTCCGGAGTTTCACGGCAACTTAAGTCTTGGGGTGCCATTTTCAGAAGGTCTCGATGAATCGGAAAAAGGCTCATCAAAGGTCTTTCACCAGACAGAAATTACCCTCTGGGCAGGAGTACAGATATTTAAAGGCTTGTCATTTGTTACTGAGCTTGAGATAGAAGAGGGTTTTGAGGTTTATGAGATTGAGAGATGCGCGCTGGATTGGAAGGTATTCAATAACAAATGCGTTTTAAGAGTAGGGAAGTTTTATTATCCATTTGGTATTGAGAGACTGGTAGAAAATGCAGTTAATAACAAACTTATAGACAGGCCGAATCCATCTATTAAGATAATTCCGGGGACATATTCTGATGAGGGATTGGAACTATACGGAAATCTTCCTTTCCTCTACAAAACAAGATTACAATATGAGTTTGCGGCAACTAACGGGCTCTCCAGTTTTGAGGGAAAAGGGGAGCAGCATCTGGATGATAATAATGATGATATCTCACTGGGAGGGCGTCTGGGTGTTGAAATATTACCGGACTTCGAAATAGGAGGATCTTATTCTACAGGTAAGTACGATGACGATGAAAGATACAGAATGGATTTTGTGGGAGTGGACGCGTTGTTTCGCAGAGGTGGTTTTGAGATACGGGGTGAATACATAAGGAGTAACGTTGAACGGCCAACTGATGCAGGAGGAAGTTTTGATCGTGAGGGTTACTACATTCAGACTTCATATAAATTCTTGCCTGATATAAATTACATTGAGCATATTGAGGTTGTGGGAAGATTCGATTCTGTTGATCCTGACGATCTTGTGACAAATGAAGGTGATATGGACAGGGTAGCTGTGGGAGTAAATTTATCTCCATCACACCATTTCATACTCAAGTTACAGTACGAAATGGAAAATGAGGCGACCGAGGATAGAGAAAACAAAGGATTTATTCAGATGAATATCAGGTGGTGATGATTGCAGAGGGAAAATGAAACAGAGAAGCAGGTGCCGACCGTACCGATTAACAGATTTAATTGTTTTCTCCTACTGGTATAACGTCTGGATAAATCTACATTTCGTTATGGGTTTTCTTTAGTTTGGTTCCAGGCACATATATGTTCGGGTAATCATAAAAATATCTCTATCGAAAATTTATAAAAAGTAAAACGATGTTTTGCCGTAATCAAACACGATATATAAATATTCAAAAAAAGTACAGAGGAGCTTCGCCTGCTTTTATACTAAGATCAATAACCAATCATCATTGTATCATCCATTTGTCGTTTGTAGTTAAAATACATTAACATGTTTTAACAAATTATAGTATTATAACAAAATAAAATGAAATATTATTAACGTCGCAAATTAATTACAAATTGAGTGATTTTGATATCGCTGTTAACGTATTGCGTCGCTTCATTTTTCATGTGAGGTTCTTGTAACAAGAGTAACGTTTATTACGCTGTATATCCATGTACATAAGGAATTTGTTTCGGAAATACAAATGATGGTAAGTTGTTAAAATTAATAGATTCTGAGAAAATAAGTGGCCTTGTTCGACTGAAGGCGGGTAAGGATAACACATTGAATTTCTGGATATTGCATTACTCATGAAAATTATATTAGCTGTAGACGGTTCTAAGAATTCAGAATGGGCAGTAGATTTCCTTCTGAAGATTCCATTGGCAGAAATGCCTCAGATCAGCGTGTTGCAAATAGTGCCTGAGAAAAAGCATATGACTCCTTTTTTAGATTCAGTCTATCACAAACTATACAAAGACACGATACAGGAAAAGATAGATAAAGATATTTTGTCTGCGGAGACACTGACCACACGAATTGCAGAACAACTAAGATCCCGATGGAATCACATAGAGTCCATAATTGAGAAAGGACAGGTATCGGATAAGATTATAGAAAGGGCAAAAGGAGAAAAGGCGGACTTGATCATTCTGGGCTCACGAGGACTTAGTAAAGCAAAATCTTTCTTTTTAGGCGGGGTTTCTCAAAAAGTCACTACTTACGCTCCGTGTTCAGTTCTTGTTGTAAAGAAAAAAATAAGTACATTCAAGAGAGTCCTTATCGCGACAGATGGGTCTCACTATTCCAATGTCGCTGTAAAATTTCTAAAATCCTGTTTTCTAACAAAAGAATTTAGTACCACTCTTCTTAACGTTTGGGACTCTCCTGTCATCCTTCCACAATTTGCTTATGAAGCTATAGGGGAAAAACGCCTTAAAGAGTTGCATAAAATGGCATTCTTGGCAAATGCTTTATGCGTTGAAGGTGATCCGGCAGAAATGATTAATGATATAGCCCAGCGAAGAAAAGTCAATCTTGTAATTGTCGGATCAAAAGGTCTTACGGGAAATAAGCGATTTCTTTTAGGTAGTGTTGCCCGAAAAGTGGTTACTTACAATAATAGCTCTGTTCTTGTTGTAAAGAGCATTGATAAGCCAAATATGACTTAGTAATAATATGTTGACGAGGAGAATGGTTAATTTGCAGGAAAAGATAAATTTATGAAAATTATGTATCGACAAAATATTTTGATGGTTTTCATCCTGGTATGGAGTATGGGGGACATTAATTTGTCTGCCCAGGAGGTAAGTCCACCAACTGGTTCTACTGATATTGTGTCATCATACTCCGCTGAAGTACTGAATGTCCACAAAGTCAGCACTTTGATTACCGAAATCGAAGGTAAAACGGAGCTTGATGAGGCCCTTCGCGCAAAATTGCTTGAAAAGTATCGCGCGGCATTGTATCAACTGGCGTTATCTCAACAACACAAAAATGAAACAGAAATTTTAAAACGTTATATCGAGGCCACTCCGGAAGAGACCAGAAAACTCCGGGAACAGTTACTGGAGGCTCAAAAATCTGATATTCAAAATAAACCGTTACCTGCTGATATATCCGAATATACAACATCCAGGGAATTGGAGTTAAGGCTTGCTAAAGAACAGGCTGACCTGACAGCTCTAAAGAACAAAGTGACTGGTATTAAAGCGGAAATACAGCAACTCCAGATGCGGCCGGACAATATACAGAGTGAATTGGTTGATGCGAAACAAAGGCTTGACGAATATACTGAAACTCTCAAAGCCGGTTTGCTTAACGAAGAGAACCCAACAGAATCGAATGCACGTATAATACTGCTACAAGCCAGACAAAGCTCAGCTTTACATGAAATTAACAAGCTCGAACAAGAACTAATGAGCCACGATGTGAAAAGAGAATTACTGCTGGTAACACGAGATGTTTTCAATATAAAGGTATCATACACAGAGCACATTGTAAAAGCTATTGAGGATATGGTAAACCAGTTTCGTGAGAAAGAAGTTAAACAAGCCAGTTTAGCTGCTGAAGCTGATAAACATAAAGCTATAGACAAGCACCCTGCCGTAAAAGGACTTGCGGGAGAAAATGCAGAGTATACTTCCGAATTAACAGATGTGGCTCATTATATTAGTAAAATTACTCCACAACGGACATCACTCAGCGATCATCTCAAACAACTCAAACTTGATTACGAAAACGCGAAAAAACAGATTGAAATCGCAGGTAACGTGGATGAAGCCCTGGTACAGATCATGCTCGATCAACGAAGAAGATTACCGGATTTAAACGGCAAGAGAAAAATCAATGAGGAAATAAGAAAGAAAGTTATTGCGGCAAGATTGAGAAGATTCCGGTTAGATGAACAAATCAGACCAATGAGTAATATTCCTCTGGAAGCAGCACGTATTATGAGCGAAAAAGTGCAAAAGCCTGTTCTTGAGGCAGACGGGAAGGATATTGAGAATGAAATTACCGTCCTTTTAACTAAAAAAAGTGAACTTCTTAGTAAATTAGATGCCGCCTATGGAAGTCTGCTTAAATCACTGGGAGAATTTCATTCAGAGTTGAATCAATACATAGAAAATGTTCAGGTTTATGCTTCTTTTATGGATGAGCAATTAATGTGGGTACCCAGTTCACCACCATTTAGCAAGTTAACATGGCATAAACTGATTAGTTCATTTAACTGGTTATTTTCGCCGTATAATTGGAAAGAACTGGGCATTGCCAGTTTGAGCATCTTTACTAATGCTCCGGTGTTATCCGGGATAGCCATATTAATAGCATTCTGGCTGTTTTCTACTAGAATCAAGCTCAAGAAAGGGCTGGAGGCGATATCCAATAACATAGGAAAAATATCTACAGATCATTTTAAACATACACTTCTTGCCTTATTAATAACCATATTATCAGCTATCCCTTTTCCGTTCATTCTTGTATTTTTCTCCTGGCAGCTGTTGAAGATCGAAGAGTCTGTTGAATTTGTCAAGGCATGTGGATTTGGACTGCTTTTCACCAGCTGGTTCATGCTGAGTTTTCAATTTTTCAGAGCTGTCTGTTATAAAAAGGGTCTTGGTGAAACTCACTTCAAGTGGAAAAAAACCACGTTGAAAGTTCTTCGTAATAATCTGTTCTGGCTGCTTATGATTGTCTCCATAGCAAGTTTCTTCACTACCCTGGTAGAATACCAGAGCAATAATAACTTCCGTGACAGCCTGGGGCGATTAGGTTTTATAATAGGGATGGCTGCTTTTACCGTTTTTATACAAAGGGTAATTCAACCCAAAAAAGGTATTTTTGGAAACATAATCTCTGAAAATCCTAATGGATGGTTGACCCGCATGACGTGGCTCTGGTATCCTGCCGCAGTACTACTGCCTGTATCACTTGTAGGATTGGCAGCTTTTGGCTATTACTATGTCGCTTATCAGTTAGGTCTTAAGTTACTGCAAACCCTGTGGATACTATTTGGGGCAGTCATTGCCTATTATATAGGTATCAGATGGTTCTACATAAAGGAGAGGAAACTTGCACTTGAGCAGGCGTTGGAAAGACGAAAAGCCGCTGCTGCCGCAAAGAGCGTCGCAGAAGGGACAATTGAAATAACAGAAGTCGCGTTGCCACAATTTGAAGAACCTGTTGTTAATCTTTCAGCAGTAAAAGAACAGACAAGAAATCTACTCAGGTCTTTTATCGGTTTTTCCGTGATCATTGGAATCTGGATAATCTGGGCTACCGTATTGCCCGCACTTAATGTCCTCTATAAAATTAATCTCTGGTCACACACTGTGGTGATTGACGGTAGTCCGGCGCTACAATGGGTTACCCTCTTTCATTTAATGCTCTGTCTGGTTGTAGGAGTGACTACGGCTGTCGTTGCAAAAAACCTTCCTGGCGTTCTCGAAATCGCTATTCTCCAGAACCTGCCGATTCAGACGGGAAGTCGCTACGCCATTACATCGATCAGCCAATACATTATCGTCACTATAGGTTTAGTCTCGATATCTAAGATTATGGGAGTGAACTGGGCACAATTCGGTTGGTTGTTCGCGGCCCTCAGCGTTGGTATCGGATTTGGCCTGCAGGAAATAGTTGCAAACTTTGTGTGTGGTATTGTGTTGTTTATAGAACGTCCTATACGTGTGGGCGATATCATAACCGTTTCAGATGTGTCAGGGACTGTCACTAAAATCCAGATTCGAGCTACAACAATCACCAATTGGGATCGTCAGGAATTCGTAGTGCCTAATAAGGAATTCATCACCGGGCGTATTCTTAACTGGACTCTCTCTAACACCACAAATAGATTCACTATTGATGTGGGCATCGCCTATGGATCTGACGTGGAGCGCGCACGAGAACTGCTTTTGCAGATTGCTGGTGAACACCCTGCGGTCCTGAAGGACCCTGCTCCTTTCGCAATGTTCCAGAAATTTGAGGACAGCTCATTGCACATGTCTTTGCGTTGCTACTTGCCAAATCTGGATAAACGCCTGGCAACAATTCATGAACTCCACTCTGATATCCACAGAAGATTTAAAGAGGCAGGTATAGAGATCGCATTCCCTCAACGTGATATTCATGTAAAAAACACTGATAATGTTGTTAAAGAATCTGAAGGTCAACAATTCAGAGAAAAATAAATAGTATGAACTTGAGAATATGAGTCAAAAAGAAATAAAGGTAAGCAGTATGATAAAAATATAACGTGTTTAACCTTCATTTATTATTTGTAGCATTTTGATTGAAGTTGAAGAGGACAATAGCGGGAGCTGAAGAGTAGTAAAAAGATTCATGTGTAAATGGGAAATGCATGATAAAGTGTGGAAACAGCAAACTTAAATGAACTTGTGCAAAGGATAGAAAACCTTTTTTGCGATTTGCAGTATCATTTCTGAACTATGAATAGTGACAAATTAAGATTGATGGGAACATGTATTTTATCATTTTCAATTTTCTGTCTGGTAACTGTGCTGGTTTATGTAGGTTATGAAATCAATACGGTTATCACGGAGATACGTCCTCTTGTTAAAGAGAGGGAGAGTGGAAAGAGCCTCGTCTCAGATATCGCGAGTGAGATAGTGAATCTCAGATATTCTATCCATGATGTTGTTGTAACCGTAGATCAGGCAAAAGCAGAGATAGAGAGCATTGATCAGAATATCACACCTCTGATTCATGAAATTGAATCCGTGCGACGTGATATGCCAGTACTCATCGACAGAACGGAAAAGCTTATGGTGACGGATGTTCCTGATTTACTATTGAGAGCGGAGCAACTCATTGCAGATATTGAAAAAGCGGGTGAACGTGCAGGCAAGGGTGCTGTTAAAGGCGCTGTCAAGGGTACTATCGGACTTCCTGTTAACACCGGTATTGGCATTCTGTCCTCTCCGGCAAAAATATTTAAAAAGAAGGAAAACTCAGATCAAAAAATGAAGTGACAAAAGAAATTAAGCCTTAAAACTGAGTAATCAACTTGTTTGATCACTGTTTCATAAAGGCTTGGATTAATAACGGTATTACAGGAAATAGGCTTTCACAATGTACTGCTGTAACATTCTCTGTGTATTAAAAAATGAACCGTTTATTGCAATACAATTCTTCATGATGTCAACATAGTGCTTCTGCTTTCGGTAGAATAGTGGAATAATTTCAGAAAGTTTATTGTATAAAGACAGTGCATCTTTTGACCGGTCACTGACGCCATCCATATCTTGGTCGTTGCTGTCAATAGACCACCCTGTTACATCTTTAATGTAGCCTTCAAGCCACCAGCCATCCAGAATACTGAGGCTGGGCACACCATTCAATGCAGCCTTCATTCCACTTGTTCCAGACGCTTCAAGAGGGGGTTGTGGAGTATTGAGCCAGAGATCGACACCGGAAGTAATCATCTTGCCAAGTTCCATGTTATAATTCGGAATATATGCAATCCTGATGTCTCCCTTCAACATACTTTTCAATTGATGAATCCGTTTGATAAGTTCCTTGCCGCCTACATCTTTTGGGTGGGCTTTCCCTGAATAGATAACCTGAAAAAGACCGACTTGAGATGAAATTTCTCTGAGCCTCTCAAGGTCTTGAAAAAGGAGATCTCCTCTTTTGTAAGCTGCTGCCCGTCTTGCAAATCCTATGGTGAAAATATCCTCATCCATTCCTGCATTTGTCTGATGGTTTACATACTGAATCAGTAATCTCTTTGCTTTAGCATGAGCAACCGATAATTCATCTTTTGGGATATTCAAAGCATACCGTAAACTGGCATTGTCCTCTCTCCATCCCGGAATATAACAATCGAATAAGTCCTGTATGGGCTGAGATGTCCATGTCTCAGCATGAACACCGTTTGTAATGGAGTCAATTATATAGTTTGTAAACATATGACGTGATACTTCGCCATGCTTTTTGGCAACACCATTGACATAATGACTTAAGTTAAGCGCTAAATACGTCATATTTAAAAGTCCACCACAGCAAAATACATCTTTCATGTCAAGAACTTCCCGATTCCCCAGAACACGCGTCACCAGATCCATAGCAAACCGATCATGTCCTGCGGAGACAGGTGTATGCGTAGTAAAGACACAGCTTTTCCGTACCGCTTCAACATCTTCGGTTATTATGGATGTTCTCCCTGCCTTATTAGCTTCCTCATCCAGAAGTTCTAATGTCAGAAGGCTTGGATGCCCTTCATTCATATGAAATCGTTCAATATCATGATATCCAAGTGATCGGAGCATTTTCACGCCACCAATACCAAGGATTACTTCCTGGCAAATGCGATAATGGTCATCTCCGCCATAAAGAAAATCCGTTAAGTTTCTATCCCATTGAGAATTTTCTTCAAGATCAGTATCCAGGAAATAAACAGGGACCGTAAAGTCGTTGATACCTTTCATATCATACTTCCAGGCACGAAGATATACCATACGACCCTCTATGGTCACAGTGACTCTCTCCGCCATCTCTACAAGAAAGTCTTCAACAACCCATTCCACGGGTTCTTCAGTCTGCCATCCACTGGAATCCAGCCTTTGATAAAAATAACCCTTTCTATACAGTAGTGATACAGCTACCAAAGGTATTTTAAGATCGGAAGCTGAACGTATTGTATCTCCTGCCAACACACCCAATCCTCCGCTATAGGTTGGCATCCCTGATTTCAAGGCTATTTCCATAGAGAAATATGCAATTTTACCATTCATAATATTTTAAAACATTCTGTTACATTCAATGTAAGATTGCAAACTCGGTATCCGCAAAGAGAACATAATGCGGCCTTACCCTATTATTTATTATTTTAAGAATACTGAAATTTTCAGTCGCAGGGGAGACAAGAAATTCCATATTTAAACAATTTATCCTTCGTAGTCTCCGCACGGTTGAAGTACTTTGGAGGATGAATACTACGGAGAAAGAGGGTTTACATTAAAAACTAAATTTCATATAAAATCAACTATGTTTTTGCCAGAACTTATTATTGACAATAAAAGTATTTTCTTGTAAATGCTAACGTTATAATCCATAATTCGATTTTTTCTTTACTAAGCACTAATATAAACACTTTGGGCTTTTTTCATCATTTACAGACGGGAAACAATGAACACTAAGAATAATTCCATTCAAAAGGTTAAAATACGTAAGACATTGAAGATGTCAATTTTTGAAGGCAGTTTCTCGGGTATTTCAGCTTCAATCTTTGAATATTTTATCCGACCGCTTGCACTCTTTCTGAATGCAAACCTTTTTCAGATTGGTATATTATCATCCTTTCCGCAGTTGCTGATAAGCGTTACTCAACTCTATCTTCCGGATTTTCTCAAACGGTTTAAGAGTAGAAGGAACTTTGTCGCTCTTTGTGCCCTTATTCAAGCTTTCATGGTGATTCCCATAATATTAGTACATTATGTGCCAAAAAACGTGCAAATCCCACTGTTAATATCATTCTACTGTTTATACGCGATTATCGGTTCCATGATTGTGCCTGTCTGGGCGTCCCTTATGTCAGATATTGTTCCAAAACGAATTAAAGGTTTGTATTTTGGCAGGAGGGCAATGGTAATAGGAGTTTCTTCGCTTATCGTTGTCTTATTCATCGGTTATCTGCTTCAGGTATCTTTGCAGAAAGTGTTCTGGGGTTTTGTTGTGATTTTTACCTTTGCATGCGTTCTCAGAATAATTTCATCATTTATTTTGATGAGGCATTACGATGCACCTCTTCATATAAAACCTGAACACCACTTTTCATTTTTCCAATTTCTTAAAAGATCAAAAACCGGAAACTTTGGCAAATATGTTTTTTTCGTATCTGCAATGTCCTTTTCAGTATTTATCGCTTCACCATATTTCAGCGTATATATGCTTAAAAGAATTCATTTCGGATATGTTGAATACACCATAATAAGTGTCAGCCCTCTTCTTTTTGGTCTCTTATTAAAACCTGTCTGGGGAAGGATTGGAGACAAATTTGGTAATCTATTTGTAATCAGGGTTTGCAGTTTGGTGATTGCACTTGTTCCTGCCGCATGGCTTGTTTCAAAAAATTTTTACTGGCTCCTGTTAATACAAGTACCTTCAGGACTTGCCTGGAGTGGTTTTAACTTATGTACATTAAATTTTATTTACGATTCCGCTATCCCGGAAAAGAGGGTACGCTGTATATCTTATTTCAACACCATGTATACATTTTCTGCATGTGCAGGTGCTTTTCTGAGCGGATTGCTGGCTAATTACGTACCTGAACTATGGGGTGAAAGGTTATTGTCGATTTTTGCAATCTCTGCTATCCTGAGAGGAGTAACTCTCCTGTTTTTTTATAATCGTGTTAAAGAGGTAAAACGAGTAAGGCCGTTTAAATTAGAGAAAGAGTATTTCAAGGAAATCATTCCAGTCTTTCGGCCAAACCGGGGCTACATACGGCCTGTCAGTGTTGATATAGATCAAGATACCAGTTGTCCTGTCAAAACACACAATCCGAAAAAAAGTTTATGATCATTTCGTTACTTATATATACGGCTTATTGAATCGGCGATTTCAATACACGGGTT
>NZ_BAOS01000047.1 GCF_002443295.1 Candidatus Scalindua japonica
CACCTTTTCAGTCTTTGAGGCTTCTTCTTTCTTTTTCTCAAGTTTTTCAGTTTTATGTACCGCTTTGAGAACTTCCTTTTCCGCCTTCTGCTCAAGTTTCTCTACCTTATGAGCAGCCTTGAGACCAGCCTCTTCTTTCTTTTGTTCGATCTTCTGAGTCACCTTTTCAGTCTTTGAGGCTTCTTCTTTCTTTTTCTCAAGTTTTTCAATTTTATGTACCGCTTTGAGAACTTCCTTTTCCGCCTTCTGCTCAAGTTTCTCTACCTTATGAACAGCCTTGAGACCAGCCTCTTCACTCTTTTGTTCGATCTTCTGAGTCACCTTTTCAGTCTTTGAGGCTTCTTCTTTCTTTTTCTCAAGTTTTTCAGTTTTATGTACCGCTTTGAGAACTTCCTCTTTCTGTTCCTTATGTTGTTTTTCAGCTACTTCTGGCTTTCCTGGTTGATCTGCGGCTGCAAAATTTGCAATTGGCAAAAAACTAAAAAAACATATCAGTACTATTATTGACATTTTCTTTATCATCATATTTCTGCTCCTTAAAAGAATATTGTGGTTGGAATCTACTCCAACAAGAATAACTTTGTTAAATTAAAAAATGATATAAAGGATTATTACATACCTTTGAATGTTCAATCGATACCAGTCATTTCACAAAAGTACGTTAACTAATCTTTCATTGATTGTCAATAAGTTAAGAAAATAGTACATTGAAATGAATAGCAGATAGACACATTGGATGGCATTTGTTATTATGAGTATGCGGCAATATCTTTCCTTAATTTTTTAATATTTCAAGAGGAGTGTTAAATGCCAACCCGTGAAAACCTGCTCATTGTCATGAAAAAATTTGTTGAGAATGACTATCGTACTGCGGCACGAATTTTGGGTGAAGTCGAAGAATCGCAGGCGGTTGATGTATTAACGACGCTTCCACCTAAACTTTCCATAAAAGTAATCTCTGGTTTGCAGCCGAATTATCTGGCCTCACTGTTAACAAAGCTTCCTGCTGATCATTTTGATGAAATTATCAGTAATCTTGATCCTCAGAAAATCAGTGATATCATCCTGGGCCTTCCAGAAGAAATTAGAAAAAATTTTCTAGACAAAACTCCTGAAAAAAGCAAGCGGCACATCCTGGAGCTTTTAACCTTTCCGGAGGATAGTGCCGGGCGTCTCATGTCAAAGGAATATATCGCCTTTCACTTTCATATGAAGGTTAAAGACGCTATCAACAAGATAAGGGCGATGACAGGAAGGAGTGTTTCTTCTTACACCTATGTAGTGGATGATGAGCATAAATTAGTAGGGGTACTGAGCATGTATAGTCTTATCCAGGCTCCCAGAGAGAACAGTTTAGAGTCAATCATGAAAAGGAATATTTATACAGTGGATTGTTTTACCGAGCGTGAAAAGATAGTTGACGAGCTGAAACAGCACAGATATTCTAACGCCCCGGTTGTTGACAGCCAGAACCGTATGCTGGGAATTATAAGGGCTGAAAGGCTGATCGGTCAGGGTCAGGAGAATGTCGCAGGAGATATACAAAAAATGGTTGGTGTAAGCGCTGATGAGCGAACATTTTCATCGATGTGGTTTTCTCTTCGTAAACGGTTACCATGGCTTCATGTAAATCTGGTTACCGCGTTTGCGGCTGCTGGAGTTGTGGCTTTATTTGAAAATACTATTCACCAGATTACTGCGCTGGCGATCTTTCTCCCCGTTGTGGCTGGCCAGGGTGGCAACGCGGGGGCGCAGACCCTCGCGGTGGTAATGAGAGGTCTGGTAATGCGGGAAATTCCTAAAGGAAGATTTAAAAAACTGATCATCAAGGAAGGTGTGGTGGGATCTATTAATGGTATCGTCACAGGAATCGTTACGGGATTGATAGCATGGCTCTGGCGGGGTAATCCCTATCTTGGCATTGTTATCGGCATGGGAATGATCGTAAATCTGATTGCAGCCGGTTTGTCAGGAGCAGCCATTCCCATTGCCATGAAAAAGCTTGGCGCTGACCCTGCTCAATCCTCAAGCATTATTTTAACAACAGTTACTGATGTAGTTGGCTTTTTCGCGTTTTTAAGCTTTGCCGTGTTGTTTCAAAAGTTTTTGATTTAATTTACTTTAAAGAGATGAATCTTATGGAGTCTCCAAAAGGCATTTTACCATGGTTATCTCCAATACCGTTAATTCAATGCTAGGCATTAGAGGACTTTTTCAATCTGTGAATAATGTAATATATTGCCGTATGAAGAATTTCAATCTTGTAGGGGCAATTCATGAATTGCCCCTACAGAATAATCGAAAGTTTTGCCGAAGGTCTGACTTCAAGCATTTAACTCTTGAGGGTTTTCTCCCTCATCGTTTGAATCAGCGCCTTGAAAGGTGACTTTAACAGGATACTGTTAAATTGACTTCGGTAATTGTTTACGAGACTGACTCCTTCAATATTAACATCATAAATCTGCAATTTTCCGTTGTTGTTTATCAGGCTGAAGTCAACGGCGATCTCTTTTGCTGTGCTTGTAATAAATCTGGTCTGAACTTTGTAGTATTCTTCGTCATGGCTCTCTTTTAAAAGTACTACCTTTTCTCCGGAATACGTATCTGTATTCTTTAAATACGTGTTTTTAACAAGCACAGTAAATAATTCCACATACTCCTTTCTTTCTTCAGGGGTACGCTCTTTCCAGTACTGGCCGAGAGCTCTTTTCGCCATCTCTTCCATATAAAAGATAGACCCGATCTCCTCCCATAATCTTTTCCTGCGTTCCAGAGTCTTATCCTTTCCCGTAAGCGCGGGGTCTTTCAGAGTTCTTAAGCCGTTGTCAATAGTCGTCATAACGAGATCTCCCGCTTCTCCGGCCCATAAGCAGGTTGAAGTGACAGACAGCATGATGAATACTGCGACAGTAATAGTAAATATTTTTTTCTTGTTCTTCATGTTTTTAATTCCTTTTTTTTAAATTATTTGAATTTTCATGATTCCTCGTTCCACGTCCATTTCCAATCTCGGATTTCCGGCATATCTATACCATATTTCGCAATGTATTGTTTATGCTCGATTATTTTATCCCGGATCAGCTGTTTTGTGTATGCTGCGATATATCCAAGTTTCGGGACTCGATCGATCACGTCCGCCACAAGGTGGAAACGATCAAGGTCATTGCGAACAACCATGTCAAACGGAGTTGAAGTTGTGCCTTCCTCCTTATACCCTCTGACATGGAGGTTCTTGTGATTTGTCCGCCGGTAAGTTAATCGGTGAATGAGCCATGGGTATCCGTGATATGCAAAGATAATAGGTTTATCCGTGGTAAATAGTACATCAAAATTCTTGTCTGATAGTCCATGGGGATGTTCTTCTTTCGGTTGAAGAGTCATGAGGTCTACAACATTAATTACCCGTATTTTCAAGTCAGGCACTTGCTGACGGAGCAGATCAACGGCAGCAAGAGTTTCCAGAGTAGGTATGTCA
Organism: Candidatus Scalindua japonica; assembly: GCF_002443295.1. Classification (NCBI taxonomy): domain Bacteria; kingdom Pseudomonadati; phylum Planctomycetota; class Candidatus Brocadiia; order Candidatus Brocadiales; family Candidatus Scalinduaceae; genus Candidatus Scalindua; species Candidatus Scalindua japonica. The sequence goes on from NZ_BAOS01000047.1 coordinate 3,476, forward strand.
CCGGCACATGCCATTACCACATCCGGCTCACTTCCCCTGTCATTGCTCGCCCATTCCCAGATACCGATTCCATAAGTACAATGTTTGATCGCGGCATCCATCTCAAGCCACTGCTGCTGCGGTTGTTTTCCCGCTACAATCACGTTGATAAAATCACGGCTACGCAGGCATTTGTCTGTTATATATAATAAGGTATTTGCATCAGGAGGAAGGTATACGCGAATGGTATCCGCTTTCTTGTTACAGACATGATCGATAAAGCCAGGGTCTTGATGGCTGAATCCATTATGGTCCTGACGCCAGACATGTGAAGTTAAAAGATAATTGAGTGACGCGATCGGGCGCCGCCAGGGGATCTCTTTTGAAGTTACTTTAAGCCACTTGGCATGCTGGTTAAACATGGAGTCTACAATGTGGATAAATGCTTCGTAGCAGGAGAACAGGCCATGACGTCCGGTAAGCAGATAACCTTCAAGCCAGCCCTGGCAAGTATGTTCACTGAGTATTTCCATAACCCGGCCGTCAGGAGCAAGGTGGTCATCTTCCGGTATGGTCCTTTCCATCCATGTACGGTCTGTTACATCAAAAACATCTCCAAGCCGGTTAGATGCCGTCTCATCCGGGCCGAAGATCCTGAAATTCCTGTCCTGCATGTTGCGTTTCATAATGTCCCTTAAAAAGCGGCCCATGATCCGTGTGGCCTCCGCCATAACCTGGCCCGGCTCAGGCACTTCCACAGCATGGTCCCTGAAGTCAGGCATTTTCAGGCTTTTGAGTAGAAGCCCTCCGTTGGCATGAGGATTAGCGCCCATGCGTCTTTCGCCACGGGGAGCCAGCTCTGCAAGTTCTGGTCTGAGTTGTCCGTTTTCGTCAAAGAGTTCTTCAGGTCTATAACTATTCATCCACTCTTCAAGGAGTTTTACATGATCCGGCCTGTTGATCATTTCAGAAAAAGGGACCTGATGTGATCTCCAGAAATCCTCTGTCTTTTTTCCGTCCACTTCTTTTGGCCCTGTCCAGCCTTTGGGTGATCGCAGTATGATCATCGGCCAATGGGGCCTTTTCATGACACCATTTGAACGGGCATGGGCCTGGATCGACTTTATATCATCAATAATATTATCCATGGTTGAAGCCATCAACTCATGCATCGCCTCCGGTTCGGAACCTTCGACAAAGTATGGTTTATACCCGTATCCGATAAACAGGTTTTCAAGCTCTTCCTTTCCGATCCTCGCAAGGATCGTCGGATTCGCTATTTTATAACCGTTCAAGTGCAGAATAGGCAGTACAGCACCGTCCTGAGCGGGGTTGAGGAACTTGTTTGAATGCCAGGCAGTGGCGAGAGGACCGGTCTCCGCTTCACCGTCACCGACAACACATGCAACGATCAGGCCTGGGTTATCAAAAGCTGCTCCGAATGCATGGGAAAGGGCATAACCAAGTTCTCCCCCTTCATGAATAGAACCGGGCGTTTCCGGCGCCACGTGACTGGAAATTCCACCCGGGAAGGAAAACTGTTTAAAGAGTTTCTTCATACCATCCTCATCCTGTGAAATGTTGGGATAGTTTTCGCTGTACGTGCCTTCAAGATAGGTATTTGCAACCATAGCGGGGCCGCCGTGACCTGGCCCCGCAATATAGATCATACTCAAATCCTGTTCCCTGATTATACGGTTCAGATGGACATAGATAAAATTAAGTCCTGGAGTTGTGCCCCAGTGTCCCAGAAGTCTGGGTTTGACATGTTCCTGTTTAAGAGGTTCTTTTAACAAAGGGTTGTCATAAAGATAGATTTGGCCAACGGAAAGATAATTCGCCGCACGCCAGTATGCATGGATAAGATTTAACTGATCATGAGAAAGTGGTTCCTTCATGGGACACTCCTTTTTAAAATTTAGATTCTATTCCATTCCAGCCATTAGTTGGGAGGGAGTAGTGCTTTCTCTCTGGATGACTATGAAGTAACTCTCATTTTAACAATTGTTCAGGTATCTTCTTTTTGCGTCGTTCCCTTTTCTGCAATATGAGTTTTTCAATCTCTACCAGCACGAATACAGAAAAGGTAATTATTGTTATGTAAATCCACTCAACCGGCTTGAGGCCTTTCACTCCGAAGAGATGTTGCATAAATGGTGTATAGGTAAAAAAGAGTTGTGCGATAATTACCGCGCCAATAGCGATATAAATATAACGATTTCCTGTGAATCCTTTTCTGGTGAAAACACTGGTTCTTAAAAACCGTGTATTCAGCAGATAAAATATTTCAAACATTACCAGGGTATTTACCGATACCGTACGGGCGTATTCTATAGACACGTTATGAAGCCTGTCCCATAAAAAAAGGCCAAAGGTGCCCATAACCATTATTGCTGATACAAAAAGAATTCTCCAGATTAAAAACGGAGAGAGGATTGGTTCTTTAGGATTTCGAGGCGATTGCTGCATTATCTTCGCCTCAGGAGGCTCAAATGCAAGTGACAACGCCAGGGTAACTGCAGTAATCATGTTTACCCAGAGTATTTGAACAGGCGTAATCGGGAGAAGACGGCCTGTCAAAACAGCTGCTATGATAATCCCCGCCTCACCTCCATTGGTCGGAAGGATAAAGGTAATAGACTTCTTGATATTGCTATACACCGTGCGCCCTTGTTCGACAGCATTAGTAATAGATGCGAAATTGTCGTCAGTCAGTACCATCTCAGCCGACTCCTTCGCAACATCGGTACCTTTAATACCCATGGCAATCCCTACATCGGCTCGCTTGAGAGCAGGTGCGTCATTTACCCCATCACCAGTCATTGCAACGACTTCTCCATTTGCCTGTAGTGATTGTACAAGCTTTAATTTGTGTTCAGGACTTACCCGTGCGAATATATCTGCTTTCTGAACAGCGAGACGGAACTGGTTGTCATCCATCACATCCAGCTCGGTTCCTGATATTGCCGTCTTTCCATCTCCGATTCCAATTTTTGCACCAATAGAGCGTGCTGTAGATATATGGTCTCCCGTAATCATCTTTACCCTGATTCCCGCTGATTTACAGAGCTGTACAGCTTTGATTGCTTCGGTTCTTGGAGGGTCAATTATACCAATAAAACCAAGAATACTAAGACCTCCATTCACATCAGAAAACTGAAGAGTTCGGTGATTAACATCAGTCGGCATGGAAGCTATTGCGAGAACCCGCTGTCCTCTGCCTGCTATTTCTTCGATATGGTTGTTCCAATATTTGATATTAATCGGCTCATTAACTCCTGAAGAGCGTTGTTTGTCGCACATCATGAGAACTTTTTCCGGCGCTCCCTTAACATAAATAAACCCATGTCCGGAATGGTCATGATGCAGAGTCGCCATGAAACGGTGTTCCGATTCAAAAGGAATCACATCTGTTCTCGGATACATTTCTTTCAGGTTTGCATGTTCCATTCCAGCCTTTATTCCCATAGACACAAGCGCTCCCTCAGTAGGATCACCATGCATCTGCCATTGATTTTCAACGGCATGGAGTTCCGCATCATTGCAGAGCAACGCGGCCTGTGCCAACTCTCTCAGTGTTGGATGCTCTGTTAATGTAATGTTTTTGCCATCAAGGGAAAATTCACCGTGTGGTTCATAGCCCACTCCGCTCACGTCGAAAAGATGACTCACAGTGGCTATAGTCTGAACAGTCATCTCGTTGCGCGTAAGAGTGCCTGTTTTATCAGAACATATTACCGTCACAGATCCGAGAGTTTCAACTGCAGGAAGACGGCGAATGATGGCATTTCGAGTTGCCATGCCCTTGACCCCGATTGCCAGAGTAATCGTAATTATTGCAGGCAGACCTTCAGGTATTGCCGCCACTGCCATACCGACAGCCGCAAGAAACATCTCTCCAAACTTGTATTGCCGTACCATAATACCAAAAACAAAAGTAAATATTGCCATTGCTCCGATTGCCATGGTCAGCAGATAGCCGAATTCCGCAATCTGCCTGAGCAACCGTGTGGTAAGCGGCTTAACGTTGGACAGCATCATATTGATACGTCCAATCTCTGTATCATCACCTGTGGATACCACAACGCCTGTTCCCTGGCCATATGTTACAAACGTTGCGGAAAAAGCCATACATTTCCTGTCTCCTATTACGGCAGTTTCTATCACCGGTACCACTGTTTTATCTACCGGCATTGATTCTCCTGTAAGCGCTGCTTCATCAATGCGCAACTCTTTGGTCTTAATCAAACGAATGTCTGCGGGAACCTTATCTCCGGATTGTAAAAAAACGATATCACCAGGAACAACACCGTCTGCAGGAATCATGACTTTTTTACCATCGCGAAGAACAAATGCCTGCTGGGAAAGTATGGATCGTATCGCATCCAATGCTTTTTCTGCTTTACCTTCCTGTATAAAACCAATAAGCGCATTTACAATTATTACGCCGAAAATCACACCCGCATCTACCCAGTGGCTGAGGAGTGCTGTTATTATGCCGGCGGCAAGCAGAACATAAATGAGTACATTATGGAACTGTAATAGAAATCGAATGACAGGACTCTGTTTTTTGGGCGGACGTAACTTGTTTTTACCATATCGGGACAGCCGCTTTTCTGCCTCTTCAATCGTTAGCCCCTCGGGCTCACTTTCAATCTGTTCTAAAACATCAGTTATTTCCGATGCATGCCAGGATGTATTAAAAGGTACTTTATTCATAGTATTTAAAATCGTAAGTCAGATAATTAAACGTATAGAAATTTCAAAATTAAAATTTACACCAGAGACAAATCTACCTCTGGCAATACACTCAGAATGACATCCAGAACTGTCATTCTGAATGTAGTGATGCGGAATGAAGAATCTAACACGAATGAGTAATTTATTCTAAGTAAGTCTCTGAAAACACACTCTGATGAAAACTCAAATGTCCAGAATAAAAAATTTGAAATATGCGTTAAAGTTACCAGAAAAAACATTAAGATAAAAGTAAAAAAGTTTTTTCTTTTGATGGTATTGGACAAATGGTATCATTTCTCAATAAAGCGTTTTTCGCAATCTATACAACAATCAGTGTTATTATTGATTATCCAGATAAATTGAGGATTAAATTATGAAAATTACCTTTGTTGGTGCAACAAGAATCGTTACCGGTTCATGTTTCCATATCCAGACAAAAAAAACACATCTCCTTATTGATTGTGGGCTGTTCCAGGGAACCAGGGAGCATGAACAGAAGAATGCGGAGCCATTCCCGTTCAAACCATCTGAAGTAGACTATCTCTTGTTGACCCATGCCCACCTGGATCATACAGGACTAATTCCAAAGCTGGTAAAGGAAGGTTTTCAGGGGAAAATACTCACGACAAAAGCAACTGTTGAACTGTGCAATGTCATGCTCCTCGATTCAGCGCACATACATGAGCGTGAGGCGGAATGGGAAAACAAAAAACGGATGAGGGCGGGGAAGCATCTCCTGCAACCATTATATACGACGGATGATGCCACTTACAGCCTTCAATTTTTTCAAGGGGTTGATTACAATGAAATAGTGGATTTAGAGAATAGTGTTAAAGTAAGATTTCAGGATGCCGGTCATATTCTGGGATCTGCGAGTCTTGAATTATGGATAAAGGAAGAGAATGAAGAAAAAAAACTCGTTTTCTCCGGAGACATCGGACAGAAGGATCTTCCGATTGTCAAAGACCCTACACCCATAGAGGAAGCAGATTATGTATTTACTGAATCTACATATGGGAACAGAAAGCACAAAAGTATTGATGAAACAGAAGAAGAGTTCAGAATCGCAGTGTCAGAAGCATTAAAACGAGGGGGGAATGTGATCATCCCAGCCTTTGCGGTTGGAAGAACTCAGAATATTCTCTATATACTGAAACAATTAACGAAAGAAGGAAAACTCAACAATCTCAAAGTCTTTGTTGATAGTCCTATGGCAATTCAGGCGACCAACATAACCTTAAATCATCCGGAATGCTTTGATGAAGAAACCCTGGAACTTGTCAGGGAGGGAAAACTTTCCGGAAGAGGACTTTTCTTAGTGTTTACTGAGACTGCGGATGAATCAAGGCAAATCAATAAAACAAAGTCAGGGGCAATTATTATTTCTGCGAGTGGTATGTGTAACGCCGGAAGGATACGTCATCATTTAAAGCATAATTTGTGGCGTCCGGAATGCAGCGTCATATTCGTGGGGTATCAGGCTCAGGGTACTTTAGGAAGAAGGATAATAGAGGGGGCAGAAGAAGTGAAAATTTTTGGAGAGGAGATTTCGGTAAAGGCGAAAATTTATACCATTGGTGGTTTTTCTGCCCACGCAGACCAGGAAGGACTTATCGACTGGCTCAGTAATTTTAAAAAGAAGCCTGAGCGTATCTTTGTAATGCATGGTGAAGAGGAAACAGCAGTTGGTTTTGCCGAAACGATTAAAAAACAGTTGCATGTTGACGCCTACGCGCCATTTTGTATGGAGGAGATGACGGTATAACCTTGTTTTAAATTAACATTTGTCACATATAAGTTATAATTTTATCTAAAGAAACGGAGGAATATTAACATGATTGCATTACCCGAATTACCATTTGCTAAAGACGCATTAGAACCGCATATCAGTTCAAAGACGCTGGATTTCCATTATGGAAAACATCATAACGCATATGTTGTAAATACCAATAAATTGCTGGAGAATCATGCGTTAAAAGACAAGACTCTGGAAGAGATCATAAAGGGTACTGCAGGTGATCCTGCACAGGTGGGGCTGTTCAACAATGCTGCACAGGTCTGGAACCATACTTTTTACTGGAACAGTATTAAGCCGGAAGCGGGCGGAAAACCATCAGGTAAAATAGCTGAAAGGATAAATGACGACCTGGGCGGATACGATAAATTTGTTGAAACTCTTCAAACTGCTGCAGTGGGTCAGTTTGGAAGCGGCTGGGCATGGCTGATTGAGAACAAAAACGGAAAACTTGAAGTAATGAAAACTTTCAATGCCGATACTCCTCTGGCACACGGATTGAAACCTGTGCTTAACCTGGATGTATGGGAACACGCGTACTATCTGGATTATCAGAACCGGAGGCCTGATTATGTTACAAGTATTATAGAAAATCTCTTAAATTGGGATTTTGCCAATTCAAATATTTAATCATTGCTGTTTTATAAGGTCATGAAAGGGAATTATTTTACTACTTCGACGGTATCAGATAAATGTGCATCCTGATATTTGATGACGATATACGCACTGTTCTCATAATGAGAATAGTGCGAGCAGAGATGGAGAAGCCATCCTGGTCATTATCAGTCAAATATAACGTGGCGTATTGCATGATCTGATAAAGCAGTTGTGTATAGATTATTATTTTTGAAACAGAATAACAGAGAAAAAACTATGTCGGTAAAAAAACAGAAGAACATTAAAATGAGCACAAATGAAATCTCAATTACTCCTGGACAGAGAATCACGAAGGTGATTGATGACAAAGATGAAAAGATATCATCCTGGCGGGTTTTTAAGATTATGGGTGAATTTGTCAGTGGTTATGATTTTTTGAACAATTATGATTTAGCGGTAAGCATTTTTGGCAGTGCCCGCCGTGGATTCAAAGATGAAATTTACAAAGAAGCACAAACACTTGGATACAAACTGGCCAAATTGGGTTTCGCAGTTATTACGGGGGGCGGGCCGGGAATTATGGAGGCTGCCAATAGAGGGGCGCACAAAGCCGGAGGAAAGTCTGTTGGAATCAATATACAATTGCCTGCCGAACAACAGGTAAATCCTTATGTCCGGGAAACCATTGGCTTTAGTTACTTCTTTGTCCGTAAGCTGATGTTATCGTTTGCTTCCGAAGTATATATTTTTTTCCCTGGCGGCTTTGGAACTCTCGATGAACTTTTTGAATTGTTAACACTGATTCAGACAAAAAAGAGTAAACGGATCCCAATTATTCTGGTAAACAGGGAGTATTGGACACCACTTTTAAACTGGATAAAGAATCAGGTATTTAAAAAGAATAATGCTATAAACAAAGAAGATATGGATATTTATAGTTTGGTGGATACAGCGGATGAGGCGTTTCTTTTGATTAAGAAATTGGCTGATAATAAGTAAAAACATGATCTTTCTGTGTAATTCGCTGATAATCAAAATTACGAATATTTCTGACCTTCTGGAAGGATGTCATTTCTGCCTGCCCGCCCCGGCAATCCAGACGGAAGGGTACCTGTTCGGGCAGGCATTCTTTTAGCGGGAATCCAGGATGAACTTACCTTTAGATACCCGATAAAGGCGTTCGGGTATCTAAAGCAGTATGCGCAAAAACTGATTCGTCCTACTGAGCTATTCTGAGAGTTTTGCCACTTCTGTAAAATATATAGTCTATTTTCTCTTTCCGACAGGAACATAGTTTCTTGGTTTATGACCTGTATACAGTTGACGTGGACGTCCAATTTTTTGTTTTGGATCTTCAATCATTTCTTTCCATTGGGCAACCCACCCGGCTGTTCTTGCAATTGCAAAGAGAACCGTATACAGATTTGAAGGTATACCCATTGCCTTGTATATTATACCTGAATAAAAGTCCACATTCGGATACAGTTTGCGTTTAATAAAGTATTTATCGGTCAATGCGATATCTTCCAATTTCATAGCAATTTTCAGTAATGAATTATTCTGCATGTCAAGCTCGGTGAGAACCTCATGACAGGTATCCTTCAGCACAGAGGCTCTTGGATCATAATTCTTATATACCCTGTGACCAAACCCCATAAGCCGAAAAGGATCATCCTTGTCCTTAGCCCTTTTAATAAATTTTGGAATATTTTTTATATCACCAATTTCCTCCAGCATATGGATTACGGCTTCATTCGCGCCACCATGAGCAGGTCCCCAAAGTGAAGCAATGCCTGCACTGATACAGGCAAACGGGTTTGCTCCGGAAGAGCCTGCGAGTCTTACCGTAGAGGTAGAAGCATTTTGTTCATGATCAGCGTGTAAAATAAAAATCGTATCCATTGCCTTTGCAAGAACTTTATTAACCTTATACTCTTCAGATGGTACCGCAAACAACATATGTAAAAAGTTAGCGGTATAATCAAGTTCGTTTTTTGGATATATAAATGGCTTTCCTCGCGAGTATTTATAGGCCATCGCTGCAAGTGTGGGAGTTTTTGCAATCATCCTTAGTGCCGCTATCCTTCTCTGTTCTTCATCATTAATATTCAAGGAGTCATGATAAAACGCTGAAAGAGAAGCAAATGCTCCACACATTATTGCCATAGGGTGTGAAAACCGTGGAAAACCTCTGTATAAAAACTGCAGCTGTTCATGAACAAGAGAGCGGTTCTTTATTTCTGAAACAAAAAGGTTAAATTCTTTTTTAGCCGGCAATTCCCCATGTAATAATAAGTAGCAAACTTCCATAAAGTTACTTTTCCTGGCAAGTTGTGCAATATCATAACCTCTATATCTCAGAACACCTTTTTCACCATCAACATATGTTATACTTGATTCACAGGATGCAGTTGACATGAAACCGGGATCATAGGTAAAAAAACCGGACTCTTTATACAATGATGTTATGTCGATTACCTCAGGGCCTTCAGAACCTTTATAAACAGGAAACTCTAAATTTTTCTTACTTTTTCCAACAGTTAGTGACGCATTTTTAGTATTCATTCTTATACCTTTTTTTTAATTTTATGAAAGAGACATTTACCAGGTTGTTTTCTTAAATGGATTACTGTTCATGCTAAAGGTTCCATTACCAGATCATTCCCATGCCTCGTATTTTTTGATCAAGTAAGGCTTGGTGTCTTCAAAAACCTGTGCCTGCTTTTCTACGACCTGTTCTGCCTGTTCAGAGTCTAATTCTGCAACCTCTTGACAATATGCTGCCGTCCTGCCGAAATATAGGGGAACCATAATACCGATAAGTCTTTTTCTATTGCGGTTCCATGACTGATAAGTAAAGGCAAAATCGTATAATATCTTCGCCCACAAATCGGCTGGAAAGATTAATTTCCCCGTTTTTTTCAATTTACGAACATTTTTAGCAAGTTGTTCGTAACTTTCCGGTTCGATAATCTGTTTGTAGAGTGGATCAAAGTGAGAGAAACCTTCTAATAATTCGATTTCAAGCTTATTAAAATTTACCGAGACGGGTTCTATCTTTGCGATTTTCTCTGGTTCACCCATCGTTTCAACCGGAGTGCTGCCTTTTACGTTTCTCCAGTTTATTTCGTATTTTCCCATAAGGTACATTAACGTGCTGACAACTTGTCTGAACATCGGACCTAAGTGCTCCGCCGGGTCTTTCGCGTCATGCACCTTTGTACCAAGTTGTGCCTGCACTATCTTAAGGCCAGTATTTATTGCTGTAGTACTCATCCATATGTCTATACCGAATCTGGCGACGTCGGTATCCCAGACATCCTCTTTGGTATAGAGTACTGCTAATTCACCGCTGAAACCAAAGTCGCCGCCTATTGGCTGCCTGATTCTCTGTCCATAGAGAGCCCTGGTAATCGGATAAATAATATTGTTGGTAATCGTGCCGTCATTTTTATGCCTGATATAAGACGGCGCCACAAATCCCGCATGTTTATTAAGAACCGGTTCGGCAAGTAATTTAATCCATTCGGGAGTAATACTTCTTAAATCCGAATCAACCACTACACAACAATCAGCTTTCAGGTGCATAGCCAGTTCGAATACAGCCCTGAATGAAGTACCCTTTCCCGGTGAGCCACGGTATATAGCAACCCTTCTCTGGAACTCTTCGGGTACCGGAGCCGCATATGCAACTTCTCGTGTGTCATCTGTAGAACCGCCATCAGAAACGAAGAGTGCGTACTTCTTATCGGGAAAATATTTTTTTAATCCTTCCGCCGCAGTTGATATTACATGAGATATAGTATCCTCATTGTTATAACAGGGAATACCAACGAGGATGTTTACATCCTTGACCTTTTTCGTCCATTCATACACATTATCTCGGACGGCGCTTGGATATTTTTTTGTTGTTTCCATTTTTTCACCTATCTCTACAAAATGTCGATAATATAAGTATCGTAAAAAAAAAATAGTATATTGATGTAGCAACACAGAATTCTTTACTAACGAATTATTTTAATCTGTGTAAGATGCCTTTATCATTGAATCTCAATATTTTTTGGGAAGTTGAGTAGATGATTAAGAATATTGATACAAATAATTGTACATTGTAAGATAAAAAATGTACAATTTCAATAACTTTTGCATGACTTTTGTATGATAAAGATCGGAAGAATTATAGTAAGTTTTATACTTCGAGTAATATATATTAAGTGAAATCGAAAAAAGTTACATCTTAAGGTTTCTTATATTATAATATTCATACGGGAACAAAAGCGGTTTTTATTGCCTAAGATCAGGTTAGGTAGCTATCACGACAAAAGACTATCCTTCGACTCCGCTCTCCTCTCCGCCGCGGTGGAGTATGACGTCACCATGAGCGGAATCAAAGGGTTTTCAACATTGAATTTCCTATACATATCAATAAAATCTAATTTAAAATTACTTTACTGGTATTGCTTTTTTTTCAAGGGGTACTTTTTACTATCGACATACAATAATTTTCTTTCTTGCATTTATATCATGGATTTTTTTTGCAATTTGAGAGGAACTCTAATTCGATTATCACTTAAAAAAAATTGTTATGGAAAAGATAGCAAAATCACCTCAGCCTGTTTTGAAAGATTTGCTACTGGTTGAGAAACCGCTCAAGGAATGAAACTATCAGTTACAAATCAAAAAAAAAGGAGTTTACATGACGATATTAAAACTCAGGCAGGATGCCAGTACTATTTTCAAAGCAGGTTTGAAAGCTGTGGATCCCAAAGTATCAGTAAAAAGTTATGTTAAGCGGGAGAACAAAACCCTAATTGTAGATAAGAGAAAATATGATCTTGATCAATTTGACAAAATATATGTTATCGGTGGTGGCAAAGCCGGGGCCTCTATGGCCGCCGCAATAGAAGAACTGATTGGTGATCACATCACAGAAGGTTTTGTTAACGTTAAATACGGTTATACGGCAAGATTGGAAAAGATCAAGATACATGAGGCAGACCATCCCGTGCCTGATGATGCGGGACGCGAGGGGGCTGAGAAAATCGTCAGGCTTGCAGAGAGTGCAGAAGAAAGAGATTTGATTATCTGTGTCATTTCCGGTGGAGGTTCCGCGCTTCTTCCTCTACCCGTACAAGGCATCTCTTTAAGTGAAAAGCAGGAGGTTACGAAGGAACTGTTAGCCTGCGGCGCCAGCATAAACGAAATAAACGCAGTGCGTAAGCACATGTCCCGATTCAAGGGTGGACAACTCGCCCGTTTTACCTATCCCGCAACATTAATTACACTCATTCTTTCAGATGTTATAGGCAGCTATCTGGATGTTATTGCCTCAGGACCTACTGTTCCGGACAGCTCAACATTCAGTGATGTACTAGAGATATTGAAGCGATATAAAATTTGGAATAAAATTCCGGATACCGTTAGGAATCACTTCGAAAAAGGAATAAAGGGAAACATACCGGAAACTCCAAAAGCGGGAGAAAGTATTTTTTCTAAAACACAAAATGTTATCGTAGGCAGTAATATACAGGCGGTGATGGCTGGAGCTGAAAAAGCCAGGGAAATTGGTTACCATTCAATGATTCTTTCTTCTTTTGTCGAAGGGGAAACGAAAGATGTGGCAAGGGTACATGCTGCCGTCGCAAAAGAGATTTTACAATCGGGAAACCCTGTTCCAGCTCCTGCCTGTGTGGTTTCAGGTGGAGAAACTACCGTAGCGATTCATGGAAAGGGAAAGGGTGGGAGAAATCAGGAATTTTGCCTCGCGTCATCTATAGACATTGCGGGCCTGGAATCGGTAGTGATCTTGAGCGGAGGCACTGATGGTACCGATGGTCCTACAGATGCGGCAGGTGCGATTTGTGATGGAGAAACGGTGGAACGTGCTGTAGAGAAAGGTATGAATGCGTCAAATTATTTATGCAACAATAATTCTTATGTTTTTTTTGAAAATTTAAATGACCTCTTAATAACCGGGCCCACAAATACAAATGTGATGGATTTACGGTTGGTTTTAGTTGGAACTTAATTACCTTATTTAAATAATTTACATTGACAAAAAATGCGCAGAACAAAAATTGTCTGTACTATTGGACCGGCAAGTGATTCAGAAGATCTGCTCGGAAAATTAATTGACGCGGGTATGAATGTAGCACGTCTCAATTTCTCGCATGGTACTCACGGAGAACACGGAGCGACAATAAGAAAGATTCGTTCTGTTTCAGAAAAAAAACAGGTTCCAATCGCTATTCTACAGGATCTGGCAGGTCCCAAAATCAGGGTTGGAAAAGTTAAAGATGGTTCAGTCTGTTTAGAGGCTGGACAGACGTTTATCTTGTCAAATGAAGACGTGCTGGGGGATGAAAACAAGACGTTCGTATCGTATCCAAAATTAACGGCAGAGGTAAAGGCTGGTAACCGGATACTCCTGGCTGATGGTAGTATTGAACTCTGCGTTGTAAAAACAGATGCCAAAAATGTGACCTGTAAAGTTCAGGTTGGAGGTGAACTTTCTTCCCATAAAGGCATTAATCTACCGGGAAGTTCTTTATCAGTCCAGGCGTTTACGGAAAAGGATCACAAAGATTTGAAATTTGGATTAGAGCAGGGGGTAGACTACGTTGCCATGTCCTTTGTTCGCAGTAAAGAAGATATTGTGCGGATGAAAGAATTTTTAAAAAACATCAACAGGCAAGTCCCGATAATAGCAAAAGTTGAGAAACATGAGGCTCTTGTAAAAATCGATGAAATCATAGATACGGTTGACGGAATAATGGTCGCACGGGGAGATTTGGCGGTAGAAACTCCTTTAGAGAAAGTTCCGATGGTACAGAAGATGTTAATCCTGAAAAGCAATCAAAAAGGAAAGCCGGTTATTACGGCTACTCAGATGTTAAAATCTATGGTAGAAAATCCCAGACCTACTCGTGCCGAGGCCAATGATGTGGCGAATGCCGTTTTAGATGGCACCGACGCTGTAATGCTTTCGGAGGAGACAACGGTTGGCAGATATCCAGTGGAAACAGTACGTACTATGGCTAAGATCATCGAAGCTACAGAGTCAAGCCGTGTATTAAAACATCAATATTATAGACCAGATGAGGAAAAACCCGAATCTATAGTCAGCGCTGTCTGCCATGCTACTTCAGAATTGTCTAACGATTTAAAAGCAATGGCTATTCTTACTCCAACTCAATTCGGTAGCACAGCCAGAATGGTTGCATCCAATCGTCCGAACCAGGTAATTATCGCTTTAAGTCCTGACCCTGTGGTAGTTCGCTGTCTCAATTTAGTTTGGGGGGTATATCCCATACTCTCAGATAGATATAAGAATACAGAAGAAATGATAGAACAGGCAAAAGAGCAGGCATTACAGTCCGGTTTAGTAAAAACCGGTGATGTGGTTGTTATTACCGCAGGTATTCTAACAGACGTTGCAGGTTCTACCAACTTGATCAAAGTTGAGATATTGAAATAAAAAGAAATATTTCCTTTTGCCATTCCTTTTATACTATTCTATTTGACTGGAGGTTATCCACAAGACCCCATTATTTTAACTACAGTTACAGATGTTTTTTTCTCTTTTTTTTCGGTTTGACATCTACTTTGTAAATAGCTAAAGAATCCTTTTTTGTAAGCCGTCCCTGACAGAATGACATAGAGGGATCCACTATGAGTAAACGCATTGCTTCACGCCCCAGTAACATACGGTAACTCATAAAATCCCGATTAGTAAGAGTAATAAAAATGTTTTGACGTAAACTTCCCATTTGAATATCACTACGGACAACATAACGACTCTCTTCCTGGCCATTTGAACTTTTTATCACCCGTTCGTCAGCCAGTTCTGCTGTACATTTTCTGATAATTTTATTGTTGTTTTGCAATGGATGGATATTGAATTGAACGTAATGTTTTCCGTGTTTATGAAATGCTTTTACATCAAACGCGTGCAGTGCGGAAGTCTTTGCACCAGTATCAATCTTTACTTTTATGGCAGGTATGCAAAGTTCTGGAAGATTTGCCCACTCTCTCCAGCCAACAACTATCTTGTTTATATTTTGTTTATACTTACTCTTTTTTTCTACCATCTGATTGATTCCACTCAACTCTATTTTTTCACATTTGGTATTACAATCCATAAAACTGGTTTATTTCTTTTCAAATCTATCAGATATTTTTAATCGTCTATTTCTAACGTTTCATCAAAAAATTCTACTTGTTCTTCAACAACTTTGGAATTTTCAAAGGTGGCAATATGGAATAGAGCGTCCCCGTTATTAACGAGTGGTAACATATTCATACCTATAACAATTCCGGTTTCTCTTGCTCTTACATTTATCCTGCCCTGCCCGAATGCATCAGAGATGACGCCAAGTATTTCATCTTTTTTTACCATGGTTCCTAACCTTTTCCTGATTCGTAGGCTCCCGCTGTGCGGTGCGCGTATCCAATGACTGGATCTGGCTACAAACACTTCTTTTTTACGTGGTCTGAGGTTGATTTTTTTCTGGTCAATCATACCAATGGTATTCATAATCGAAATGATCCCTCGCAGTGCAGAACGAATGACCTTTTCTTCATAGCGCAACGCTTCACCTCCTTCAAAGAGCAACATTGGTATATTTTTATCTGCGGCAGCCTGTCTTAACGATCCGTCACGCAAATTGGAATTCAGAACGACCGGAACACCAAAAGCAAGAGCGAGACGTTTCGTTTCAAAGTCATCAGTAGAAGCACGGATTTGTGGTAAGTTAGTACGATGCATGGAACCTGTATGCAAATCTATGCCGTGAGTGCATTTTTCTACAATTTCTTCCATGAAAATGTAAGCAATCTGTCCTCCAAGGGAACCGGACCTGGATCCAGGAAAACATCGGTTTAAATCACGTCTATCGGGCAAGTATCGTATTTTCTGATGAAAACCGAAAACGTTTATTATTGGAACCGCAATTAATGTTCCTCTAATTCCTGAAAGTATGCTTTTTCGTGCAAGTAAACGTTTAATTGTTTCTATACCATTGATTTCATCACCGTGAATGGCTGCTGATACAAACAAAACCGGACCGTCTTTTTTTCCACGCAAGACTTCTACGGGAATAGTCATTTCTGTATAATCATAGAGTTTTGCGACTTTAATCCCTACCCGTTTACGTGCACCCGGTGGAATGGAAATACCGCCGATGACTATGTCGTTCGTCATGGAGATTGACATATTATCATCCCTGTCCTTTCATTTTGTTCGGACCCTTTAACACATCTTTCTCGATATATTCTATTATGGCTCCCGCAACATCTTTTCCTGTTGCGGTTTCAATACCTTGTAGTCCCGGAGATGAATTGACTTCCAGTACCAGAGGTCCATGCGCTGAGCGAATAATATCCACACCAGCGACATCAAGGCCCATGACTTTAGCGGTGCGAACGGCCAATGCTCTTTCATCAGGTCTTAATTTCACAATGGTGGCAGTCCCTCCCAGATGCAGGTTTGAACGGTACTCTCCCTCTTTTGCCTGTCGCAGCATGGCGGCAATGACTTTATCACCGATAACGAAACAACGGATATCAGAACCGCTTGATTCTTTGATAAATTCCTGTACAAGAAAATCCGCATCCAGACCACGAAAAGCATTGATCACACTTTCTGCGGCTTTATTAGTTTCAGCCAGTACAACACCACCACCATGTGTACTTTGCAACACTTTAACAATCAATGGCGCTCCTCCCACAAATTCGATTAAATCTTCGGTAGCATTTGCGGAATGCGCGTAACTCGTCATCGGCATGCCAACTCCTTTGCGGGCAAGAAGCTGGTGAGCCCTTAATTTGTCGCGTGAACGGGAAATAGCCACTGACTCATTGACCGAATAAACACCACCAACCTCAAATTGACGTAACACAGCGGTACCATACGTAGTGACCGATGCTCCAATGCGAGGAATGACTGCATCAAATTTTAATCTTTCCTTCTTATCCTTTGACTTATAAAAGACAGTAGGTAGATTGGCCGTAATATTCATATAGCAGTTTAGCACGTCAACCACTTTTACATTATGTCCTCGTTTCTGCGCCGCTTCTACCAGGCGATTCGTGGAATAAAGTCGAGCATTACGGGATAAAATACCAATTTTCATTTTTTCTCCTTTTTAAAAATTATATTCGTGTATCATAGCCACCTCGCAGATAGTTGCAAGAAATATAATTCGTAACGTTGAGGATTTTATCGGTAGTTGAGTTGGAACAATTCTATGATACGGTATCACCGTCTCAATACGTTTTTCTGTAACCAGGTACAACTACGGGATAAAATCCTCAACGTTATCCCGTTTACCTTGTAAAATGTGATTTCCATACATCGCTATTTATTCTCTAATTTCTTAATCATCTGGCCCAATTCACCCATTCTCCTTAACGCGATGATGTCCTGACCTCCCACAGCCCCGGCATTTTTTCCAAAACGTTTTCTTCTTTTATCCGGATCCAGTACTTCATCGAGAGCCTTGATTCCTTTCTTCAATAATTCTATACTTTTTAGTCGCATTCCAAACTCTTTATAAAGATCGACCTTGTTTTTCTGTTGATAGACGTAAGGCAGGTATCCAATAGATTTATCAATCATTCGATCTAAAGCTTCAATAGCCTTTGACAGATACTCTTCCGCTCCTCCGGGATGTCCTAATACAATCAGTTCTCGGGCATGATAAGCATTTATTTCTGCCTCAAAAAGGAAGATACCCTGTTCCAGGTTATAGTCCAGTACGTTATGTTGTTCCTGTTGTATTTTCTCTCTCTGTTTCTCCTGGTGAATTATCTGTTCTTCAATGGTTAAACTGGTTGGGCGGACAAATTTTGTCTCTACCTCCACTAAAACATCATCTGCTTTCTGAAGTTGTTTCTTTGTTGGAATAAGAGCAGACAAAAACCGCATAATGAAATCATTTTCCAGGAGAATCGGAATTTCGAAAAGTTGTGAAATATTTGTGATCGTTCCAGTATCCTGCTTGTTCCGATACTCGATAAGCGTCTGAACCCTTTCTCCAGATAGCCCGTACCTGGCTTCATATTGGGAAGCAAGTGTTGGGATGTTAATCTGTCCTTCTCTTATCTGGTTATTTTTCTCCTCATTAATACTGGTAAGAAGATCAAGAAAGGCTTTAATCATTCCATTCCGTATTGATGGAGGTGATTCTCTAAAGACCGTAACCAGGAGATAACTCATCCAGATATCACCCTGGTTTTTATGTAGCTCCTTTTCGTATTCACTGATTATTCTTGTTTTCCGAAGTTTTACAAATACCTCATAGGCTTTTTTTAATCTGAACTGTAGTCTTAATTTTTCCTTCTTCGGGAACTTTTTTCTCTGCCACGTGCTGACAATCTCATCATGATAATTATGGATTATTTCCCAGAGATTAAGCTCGTTGTATCTTTCCATCAAACCAACCTCATTGCCGGTATATTTATACGCTTCCTTCCAGAATGTAAAGGATTCAGGGATATAATTGAGGGCCTTATTTTTTCCTTCGACTCCCTTTATCCAGAGATCCTCCGCTTTTTGAATGACCATATCCATTTTATCAAGAGCTATTCTTCTGAGGAAACGACGTATATGAAGAGAATCTTCATGGTCAATACCGTCCAATGCTTTTTGAAAAAACTCTGCAGCTTTTTTATTAGCGACTTTGGGGTTTCCCAGACCAAATGCTTCTAATCCTTTAATATATAACTGCGCGGCAGTTATTTTTTTCTTGAATTTTTTTAAATTGTTTTCTTCTGAATACTTTAACGCTTTTTGAATGGTTTGTGCGGCCTTCTTCCATTTTCCAAATTCCGCATAGGCAAGACTCAAGTGATAGAGGTCATCTGCATTTCTGTCATCTTGTCCGGATTCCCGAATCTTTGTCAGGTAATAAGAGATACTTGTCTCAAACTCTAACTCCAGATTAATGATCTTTTTCTCTTTGGAACCGAGCCATAACACATTCACCATCGTCTTCCCTGTCTCATCATCAGTCCGTACTCCTTGAATTTCTCCACCCAGGCAGGGATTATCTTTGATTATCCCTATAGCCATAACGCTTTCACGGAGATCACCTTTGAACAAGTCCTGGTGAGTACAGATTTTGTTTTGACCGGTAACAGCATCGATCAGATCAAGGTTGAATCGTTTCGCATTTGTTTGCTCGCGTGGTGAAAAATTATTAATAGTATCAAAATGAGTTCTCGCCTCACCCTGATAAAGATACTCTGTCGCGATAGGTATGCCGGAAAAATTACCTCCATATTTTGTGACAAGCCAGGCGCTGTTAAGGGCACCCGGCATCCTTCCGGAACCAATCAGCAGATCAATATCCCCGAGAGCTATCTCAATGCCCTGCGACCAGTCATCATGTAATACCCATTCAATATTTCCTTCAGTAAGTCTGCCTGAACCTTCTTTCAGTTCTCTGCCTATTTTAAAAAAATCTTTTTTACCCACATCAAAACCATTCATCTTGAATGCATTATAAAGATCCTCATGACGCTCTCTCCAGAGAATAGCAATCTTCACATCCCTACGGGTTTCCCCCTTTTCTCCTGCTATAGCATCGATTCCTTCACCAAGTAATGTTACCATGAGGTTAATATCCAGAGCATTACTCATTGATTGAAGGGCACATTCAAATATTTTCTTTAAATCAATATCCTTATATTCTTCACTGACAACAATCTTAAACATATAATCATCAGGAAGGTCCGGAAAGGCATATGGATGTCCTTCCCTGACAGCACCAAACAGCAGAGATATGAGTGTTCCTGATTTCTCAGGGAGAACAATACCCTGTTCAGATTCTAATATAGTCAAGACCAGATCAACTTCCCTCCCTTCAAAACAATATCCCAGTGTTTCTCCATGAATCAGGGAGGGTTTTTCAACCGAATTAATACCCTTTCGTGCGCACTCCGTACATTTGACAACGACAAATACATCCCGGGTATTTATCAATTCACGTAACCACCAGACCTGCATACCACGATATCGTAATATATTTATAGGATTCCCATTCGTAATTACATATTTGCCTGTATGGGCTGTTATCCTGCCTGCCATTATGGCTGCTCCCACTACGAGCTCTCCCAATGTACCGTTTAAATCCACCAATATTTCATCAGAATCAATTTTTCCCTGTCGATTTCCACTCATAAGACGATTGATATCTTTAACGTTAAGCCCATGAACATGAGGATCTCGTTTTGGTTCAAACGAAACCTCTATTGCCTCTTTTAAATTGAGTATATTTGGGTTATAGATTTTGCTAATGGTTTTTTTCTTACTATTTGTCATCTCTTTATATTCCAGTGTTACTTTTTTTCTACACCAACGCTTTCCATGAAAAATTTATTTTCCGGGAAAATAATAAAAATTTAAGCATTTTTAACATCACTTGTTTTAAACTCTCTCAAGAGCCGCAGAAATAATAAAGGACTGAGGCTCATGGCAGAAGAGATAATTACCATCCAGGCAAAACCGTGTCCCGGTTCCTGATACACTACTTCGCCATCAACATACTTTACAACCGCAAAAAAGTCAAAAATTCTCCCTCCTACCCACGCACCAGCCATTGAACCAATATTGCATAAACTCATCATAACCGCAAACACCGTCCCTTCAATCCCTTTCGGGCATGCCCGCACGGCAACTCTCATTGAACAGACAAACCCGATCATAGAAACGAAAGCACCAATTATAAAAATGAAAAGCAGTAAAGGATAGAAATAAACGGTCCAGACATATGTCAAGTTGATTCCCGCTCCAAGGAGAAGTGATAATTTCAGTATTCTTCTTATGTCCCCTTCTCGCATATATTCCCGGTAATAGCGTAATCCCAGAAATCCGCCAAAAGCGCCAATCGCACTTATTATCCCTCGCATAAAAGGGGAATAACCAAGTATCTTTCCCATAAAATACTGCAATGCGCTGGGGCTGAAAACGGGAGCCATATTCAAGATGAACAAAAAAATAGCCGCGGCAATCAAAAACTTTACTGAACCTTCATAAGATGATCTCTTGAATAGGTGGCCCCAGTCTTTTGTGGAATGAACATTTTTATCCTCTTCTTTCAAAGAACTGAAAGCGACAATACAGAGAGTCAGAGGGGCAAGTGACATCACCACAAAAGTGATTTTTTCTCCAAAGAAATTTATCAGAATTCCTCCTCCTATACCGCTTAGAAATGCTCCAAAACTCCTTGTCTCCCACATTATTGCCTGTATCATCCCCTCTTCACGGTTATCTTTTTTACACATATCAACACCATGCGCATCACATGCAACATCGGTAAAACCAAATCCAAAATTCAGGAAAAATGCGGCAAATACAAACATCCAATAGGATTGTACGATACTGCCTATGGCAATTGAGCTTAAAAATACGATAAAGCTGCAGATAATAACATACGGTATTCTGCGCCTACCGGATATTGGAATATGATCAGAAATAAAACCCCAGAATGGCTTTATAAACCATGGGAATTGCATCAATATTGTCATTGACACAAGCTCGCCCATTGTTAAATTAAATTGCCTTTGCAGATAGATCGGGAATGCAATGCCTGTTATTCCAAACACAAGTCCCTGGGCAAAGTAAGAAGCGGAAAAAATCCTGTACCGTGCTTCAAATAATTTCTTTGTTGAATGCCAACCCAGAAAATCTTTCGCCACAACAAATAACTTTTTCATACGCGTATTCCAGTCTGTTTAATCATGAATATTGTAATAAATATGGTGTTACACTATGTAGTTAGGCAAAGAGACGAAACACAACGCTATCTTTATGGAAAAGCTTAGTCAAGAAAAATCACAGGAAAAACCTTTTTGCTGATTTTGAATTGTCAGTTTGGGGTATTCTGTTATAATATTTGTTCAAAAATTACATAGATGTTTTTAGATACTCCCTTACCATCTCCCCTTCCGAAAGAGGTGGTGGGGATCCTGCTGAATCCCTACTCAACATCTTCAGGAGGGAATTGAAGGGTAACGCATTGAAATTCGTTTACATTTAATCAGGAGGTTACTTTAATTGCCCGATTTGCAATCCATCATGGTCCTTGTAGTGGTTGTTGCTGCAATGATCCTCTTTATAACAGAAAAATTACGGGTAGACTTGATAGCCCTCTGTGTATTGCTTGCTTTAATTATACTGGGATTAGTAGGCCACAATCAGGCACTCTATGGTTTTGCTAATCAGGCAACCGCGACTATCGTTGCCATGTTTGTTTTAAGTGCAGGGTTAGATCGTGCTGGCCTGGTCGAGTGGCTTGCGCGCCGGTTGGACCGCCTGGCAGGGAAAACCGAACCCCGGCTCATCATTGTTATCTGTATAGCTATAGCCTTCCTGTCGGCATTCATGATAAATACTGCCGCAGTAGCGGTATTTATTCCTATTACAATCGTACTCGCAAAATCGCGGAAGATTTCTGCGTCCAGGGTATTGATGCCGCTATCATTTGCAAGCCAGTTTGGTGGAGTATGTACATTGATTGGCACTTCTACCAATATCCTCGTTAACTCGATCGCCGTTGACAAAGGCATGGATGCTTTCACGTTTTTTGAGTTTGCACCATTGGGGCTGGCTATGACTGTTGTTGGCATAATCTATCTGATATCAGCTCGCGGGCTTCTCCCGAAGCGTAAGGCTGGAGAGCAGCAGGTGGACAGGTATCATCTTGCCGATTATCTTGCTGAACTGCAGGTAACAAAGAAATCATCGCTCATTGGTACAACCTGGATAAAGAGCAAGCTGAAACAGAATGAAAAAGTAAACCTTATTAAGTTCATACGAAATGATAAGGCAACAACAAAGCCCCCAAAGACCAAGATGAGAGAGGGTGACATTCTCCTGCTTCATGGGAATATGGATACACTGATTGCCATGCAGGATAAATATAAATTACGCTTACATGCGAAGGCAAAGATGGATGATAAAAAGATCAGTTCTGATGAAATTAAGCTGATTGAAGTCCTTATACCACCGCAATCAAAATTAGTAGATCATACATTACAAACATTTGAATTTTTTCGTCGTTTCGGCTGTATTGTCTTTGCAGTACAACGTCGTGGAAAGATTATACGAGATCGTGTGGCAGAGATAAATCTCAAAGATGGAGACACACTGCTCCTTGAGGCAGGTAAGGACGTTGTGTCCAGGCTCCTGAAATCCCGTGATCTTATCGTAACGAACGAATTAACGGAGTTGTATGTACGAAAAGATAAGGCGATCGTCGCATTGTTTGTGTTTCTTACCGTAATAACCTTAACCGTATTACATATTATTCCCATTCTGGTTGCTGCTTTGATAGGCGCTATTGGCATGGTCTTAGGCCGTTGTCTTACTCTTGAGGAGGCCTACGAAGCTATCGATTGGAAAATTATCTTTCTTCTTGGGGGTATTTTACCATTGGGGCTTGCTATGGAGCAGAGTGGAGCTGCTCTCTGGATGACAAATACAATCTTGAGTCCCTTTCTGAACCTGGGTCCTGTTGTGGTTCTGGCAGTTCTGTACATAATAACAGCTATACTTACTGAATCGATGTCAAACAGCGCAGCCGCAATAATACTTGCTCCTATAGGTCTGTCTGTTGCAACAACTATGAATGTAGATCCGAGACCGTTTCTGGTGGCGATAACCTTTGCTGCTTCTACCAGTTTTGCAACTCCGATTGGATATCAGACAAATACGATGGTTTATTCCCCCGGAGGTTATCGATTTACGGACTATACCCGTGTTGGCGCGCCGCTTAACCTGATATTCTGGGGATTGGCAGTACTACTCATACCATTGCTATGGCCATTTTAGGTACCAATATTTAACTCATCACTCCAGGCAAGGATAATATCATGGTCAATAACATCGTCTTCCGCGGATTTCGGCCTGACTCGCAATTGCAATATTAATCTCAAATCATCGTACATCTTTCCATATTATCATAAAATATCAAATCACTGACTTCTCTGAAATAACATTAATTAATACATTCTTTTTTATAAATGCACAAAAAATCATCATTTTGACGTATTTAAGTGAATAATATCTATTATCATGGCCATAATGACATAGCACTTTTACTCCAAATTATTGGTTTCAGAATAACAAATTACTATCACAAATACATAAGCCATTGGTATGCAATACTATAAAAAAATACTAAAATCTGGCATGCTGTTTGTTATATACAAATTTGAATGTAATAATTTTATCTTTTTAAGAAAGGTGGGAAAAATGAGAATATCATTCGTGAACTTAGTATTATCTATACTTTTTGTTTTTACAATTAGCATTTTTACTATAAGACCTTTATTCTCTTCGCCAGAAACAGAATATCAAGAAGAACTATCACGATTTGAACAACAGTTATCGTCTCTAGAAACATCAGTCTTCTTAGGTGATTATCAGGGCTATGATGGCGATGAGAATGAGGAAGAAGGCGAAGGTGAAGATGAAGATGATGAAAGTGAAGACGATAACGAAGGGAATGATGAAGAAAAAGAAAAGTAGAGATCTACAAAAGGCGCCCTGCTTATAGAGCAGGGCGCATGCGAAACGAATATTCAAAATCGGAGGATTAATATGAGAAGAACATTTAAAAAAAAGATTATCTGGAAAGAGAGAGAAACGAGAAAAAACTTAAAAAAAACAAAAAGCTTTCAGCCTATCGAGAGTACAGAGACGAATTTGATGGTCTACGGGTATACAAAAATATCTCTTAAAGGGTATTTATATAATTAGACCTGAAAAGAAAATATAAAAAATTTACTAAACGGCATGACGGGGTATACACGGGATTATATCCGTCTGGCTTTATTAATAAATCCCATAAGATGAAGGAGGTGTGTTATGTCATTAGTAAAATGAATCTTCCTCCAGGTTTATCTGATTATGATTGGCCAAAGGCACTGCTACTTCACAGTAGATCTTATTAACACGAACAGTTTATACGGACCAATCTAAAATACAGGAGATTAACTGATAAATGATGATTAAAAAACCCAAATCTAAAATCGGAAAACTACGAAACAATGGACTATAAAATCAATAGGCCCTGTTGAAAATCTTGAAAGCTATGTCAAGGCTGATTGGTGGAGAGAAATTTTCAATGCCAATTATTAAAGAACAGATGGTGATGTTGTAGAAGATAAAGCCGTGACAAAAACTGAAATAGATCTGTTCCTGGAAATATTGTCTCCCTCAACAGAGAGTGTGATTCTGGATTTATGCTGTGGACAGGGACGTCACACCCTGGAATTGGCAAGATGCGGATTCAAAAATGTCTTTGGGCTGGACCGTTCCCATTATCTGATTAATAGAGCAAGATAGATTCTGTTCCCGCAAATTTACCTGAAGAGACAGAGAGATTTCTGGTTGCAAGCTGTATTAAACTTTTCGAGAGACTTGAATGCCGTGATTATGCGAGATTTGACTGGCGTTTGGACGCAAATAGAACACCAAGGCTGCTTGAAGCAAATCCGAATCCGGGCTGGTGTTGGGATGGGCACCTGGCAAAAATGGCTAAATTTGCCGGGATTTCATACGGCGAAATGTAAGACCGTATTTTAAAGGCAAGTGAGGAGCGTTTTAACAAAGTGGACAAAAATATATAACCCATTTCAGATTATACCGAATGCCATTATAGGCATACCGGGGAAAACAACAGATGAATCAGAATGACCCAGGACAATGGCATCATTAATCGCCACAATCGTTTCCTGATGTTTTCCAAATGCATTTACAATCTTGGCAAATGGTTGACCTCTCCTCCTGGTTTGGCAATAAATCTGATAATACCGCTCTTGGAACTGTATGGCTTATCAAAATATCTGAGCAACCTTCCCGCTTTGTAAGCAGTTGGAGCGGGATAACTGAAACGCTCTTTCTCTGGAACCATCATACCCAGATGAGACAGGATGCTCGTTATTGAGTCCAATCCATATTTAACGTTTCTTTCGTTAATAAGATAGGGTTCGCACAGTTCAAACGTCAACGCAGGGATGTCGTTCAAGAGAAGGTTATAAGAAAGGGTATTGGTCAGTTTATCAGTATCCACGATAGAGACAAATCCTGATTGCCTGGCAAATATTTTTGTTTTGTCATATGCTGTTTTATGAGGATGCCCCGGATTATGGTCTATAAGCGCGTACGGAATAGATTTTGTCCAGTCATTATGGAGATCTATTACAAGGCTGGATAAAGTCATTATTTTCATGAAGGAATAGCTTACTTTCACAGGTACAATATTCTGTGATAGGTTATTTTGCATCATATTCATGCCATTTCTTCTGGTGTCTCCAGAAAACTTTTTATACCGTAAAACATATTACTATTTTCTCGATTGGATTACTATCCCTCTTAATAAGCGTCCAAGTATGTCTGCTCCGGTAATTACACGTTTTTCATCACTCCAGACAAGGATAACATCATGGTCAATAACATCGTCTTCCGCGGTTTTCGGCTTGACTCGCAATTGCAATATTACATTACCCAATTCAATATGAGGATCTTTTACAATAATAGGGCGATGGCAATAGGCATAGGGCTGAAAAGGTTTTATACTGAACAAGGCAGACCTGAGAAATCCGTCTGAATCAAGGATAAGATGAGGCTCATCTGACTCATCAGTTATTATGACCCATTTTTTACCGGAAGACTGAATCTGATGAAGAAAAGGGTCTGATGGATTTCTTTCAAACTCAGGGAAAACAGGGAAACCATTTGAAAGAGATAATTTAATGATACTTTTAGGATCAACAGGTTCACCCTCATGACTGACAAGAAGATCATCGATATCAAGAAAGTTCAGTGCTCCCAATCCTTCTAGCCTGTCGATATCAACATCACTGGCTTTCACATGTTTTTTTATTACTTCACGCAAGCCTCTTTCATGAAAATACTCTATGCCCTCCTGCCCAAGCCAGAGATCAAGAAGCTTTGCGAAAGGTTTTACAATTGGATAAAGAATTATTTGATATATTCGGAATATGGGCATGAGCAAAGAGGCCATCTTAAGGGCGTTTCGCGAAAAATAGGCCTGTGGTATGATTTCACCGCAAATCGTTATGATAAAAGTAGAAAAAAAGAATGCGCTTATACCGGATAGAACGGAACCGGAAAGAAGCGTCAACAGTACATTAACTCCTACATTACCCCATAACACAGTGGTTAATAAATAATTCGCATTTTTTCTAAGCGCGAGGAGTTTTTTAGCGCTTTTGTTGCCTGTTGAAGCCTCTACTTCCAGATTAAGTCTTGTAATACTGAAGAAAGCCAGGTTAAGCCCTGAAAACATCGCGGATTGAGAAATGCAGAAAGCGATGGCTGTCCATGTTAATATTTGCATTAGCAGAAGCCCCTCTTATTGGATTATTGTAAAATACTTTTAAATGAATGCCTGTTAATAAATCGCTACGTCAATCGCCAACCTGGACAAGAGAAAAATTTTTTTCACTTGTAGTCTTTTTACGCTATTTTGAACTGTTACTGACCACAAAAAATTTATATTTCAAACATTAACCGGCGGTTGAATCACTATCCTTACAGGTTTTACTATCTGTATCTCCGTCTTTAACTACTCTGACCTCGATAGGTTTATGACTATCAAGATGAACATCTCGCTGCGGAAATGCGATTACGATACCTACTTCACGAAAGAGATCGTCTATTTGATAGCGAAGTTCGCTTTCTATTCTCCGTCTATCAAACATGCGTTTCACGACTATCCAGAAGTGCACCTCAAATTGAAGAGAGTTGTCTCCAAAATCAGTAAAAAGCAGAACGGGTTCAGGTATTTTTAATACCATTTCATGCTCGTCTACGGCTTTATTGATGAGACGCTTGACCTCTCGCGTTGGCGATCCATAAACAACACCAACCTTAATGCTTGTTCTTATCAGATTATCAGAGAGAGTCCAGTTCAAAACATTATTTTGAAGGAAAGAGCTGTTAGGTACAATTATGTGTGTATTCTGGGAAGAACGTACTCGTGTACTTCTGGCTCCGATGTATTCTATTGTGCCATACAGCGTGTCAACTTCGACGATGTCTCCGATCTTTATCGGGCGTTCAGCCATCAGGATTAAACCGCTGACAAAATTGTTAATGATATTCTGCATCCCAAAACCAATTCCAATACCAAATGCACCAGCAAAAATAGAAAGGCTTCTCAGGGGTATTCCTGCCACGTTTAGCCCTATTAATGCGGCAATGCCGATTATAAGATACCTTATGCCGAATGAAATTGCATGCCGTGCTCCAGCGCCCAAAGCTTCCTTGTTTTCAAACCGTGTTTGCAGGACATTCTTTAAATACCTGGCGGATATAAAGGCCGCCACAAGGATTAATATACCAAAAAGTATTTTAAAAGGTGTTGTATATCTGCCTTCGGCAAGTACAAATTTATAAGCCAGACTGTTCTTTATAGAAATAAACACGTACAGTACGTTTTCATATATCTCTCGAAATAACCCCGGCGCGGCTGCTGAATTCACAACATCTTTAAAGGTATCATTCCATGTCACAAAAATGATAATTACAGCGATTATTACCGTTCCATAATCTAATATATGCTTATAAGCACTGAATCTGGACTTGATTATTTTTTCTTCAACTTCAGATTCTTTTGTTTCAAGCATCTTTAATTGTTGCAGCTTCTTTGTCTGTGAGAGAGATTGCCGCCTTAATATATATCGATATATAAGGTAAGCAATGATGGCGACAAACATGCTCTTTATCAGCGTTGCTATAAGGGTATATGTTAAAAGCACATAACCAAGACTGCGTATGGAAAAAAGCAGGATTATGAATGCAATAAATAATGGGTAAAGAAGATTAATTGTCTTATTAACGAGCTTACCTAGAGCGCTTTCAGGATACGGTAGTATTTTCAGTAGATACGACTTCTGACCAACAGCCAGCCATATGAGCAGGCATAGCATAACTATCCGGTAAACAAACCACAATAATTCTATAACGCTCTCTCTATAACTATGTACCTCTAAAACAAAAATTAATGTAATTACTATTGCGGAAAAGAGCAGCATTGCATTCAGGCCTTTGAAGCTATGCTTCGCAGAAGAGTAAGTAATCATTACCCATCGTTTCTTCCCCAGGTTTGGGCTTAATGACTGGACAATGAACCTCTTTAATAATTTGTAAACAGTGACTACCGCCAAACCATAAATGAGTGATCGGACGATGGGTGCATGAGAAGGGATAACAAGGGATATGGTGAGAGTTATAATAAATAGAAAGAAAACAGTCAATACGCCCTTCATGATACGCAACAAACCTGGTATGAGCTTATATGTGGAAAATGTCTGGGGTGTTATTGCGGTATATCTTGTTATCTCTTGTCTCGCCCATCTCTTAAGATAACGCCTGATAAAATAAACCAGAAACAAAACAATTATGATGATTAACAGTTTTACAACGAACACCGGTATATTCTTTTTATCTGATAAATAAACCCGCAGTTGCTTATAATTCTGCACAGACGCCTTATATAAATCAAAAGGTTTGTGCCAAATAACTCTTATGTCAGACAAACCCACTATCACGGTTTTTGTTGATATTCCGCTTTCCCTCCTTGCCCAGACATTTGCAGCCCGTATCTGCGAAATGGTTTTTTGGGATTCCGTTAGCCTCTCTAATAAAACTTTGTTTAATTCGAATCTCTCGTTCAGCCTTTCAATCTTTGTCTCTACCAGACTGTGTTGTTCTTCGATATGTTTAACACGTAGCCTTGCAAGTCTAATTAACTGCTCTCCCAGTGCCTTGTCTGAAAAACCTTCTGCCTCCTTCTCTATGCTTGATTTTTCTCCGGGTATCGTAGATATTAACTCAGTACTTGCACTCCTTAAACTTTCACTTATGATAGATTTCTGTTTTTCTACAGCAACCAACAGGCTTTTAACTGATTGTATCTTATCCTGTAGATTTTTTAATATAGTATTAACAACATTCAATTCTTCAGCAATTTCATGGGGGGTGTTTTCACCTCCAAGTATTTCTTCAATATCTCTTTGTATTCTTTTGAATTCTGAACGATCTTTGTGACTTTCATTGCTTGTAGTAATTAATTCATCCTTCATTGTCGCAATAAGTCCCTTTTGCTTATGGAGATCCGCCTCTACCGCCAGAACCCTTTTCTTTTCAGGGGACGTTTCTTCTAATTGTTTCTGTACCGCGACCTCTTCTTTCCTTAACGCTATATTCTTCTCTAGTTCTGCCCTTGCCTTTTCTTCTTCCGCTATCCTCCTTCTCTCTCCTTCAAGCTTCTTTGCCTCTTCTACTTCTTTTTCCCTCCTCTGAGTTTCCGATTCTTTAAATTTCTGTGATAAGAGGGAAACAATCTCGCTTTTCACATCAATTTCCAGTTGTGTATTTAGTTTCTGGATTTCGGCTGATTGCAGATTAAGCCTTGCCAGCCCGGTTTGTGCCAGTAACAAAGTAATTTTTTCGTCCTGTAATTTAATTTCATGTTCCAGACGACGTTTCCTGTTTTCACTTTGGTAAGAATCCTCTTGTGTTGATGGTTTTTGATTTGTGAGCGCTTTTAGTTTGTCAATGAGTCTCTTTTTTTCTTCTTCCGATTTCAATTTTAAGGCATCAATGGATGTTTTTGATGTTAACAGATATGCTTCCTTTTCTTTCACGGTTGCCTGGATTGCTTCCAAACGAATCTTAAGCAGCTCTGTTTCTTTTTGAATGCTTTCAAATTGAGATGCGGGTAATAAAGCGGCCTCTTCACTTGCCTTGTTTTTCTTATCAGTCAGAACTGGAAAAATTTTGAGTTCCTTTTCTAAAATACCGGCAACTCCTTTCATTTCCATCTTGATTCTTATCGTTTCATCTAATGTATCAATCCTGTTTTCAATAATGCTCTTTTGTTTTGTAACTAAATCTAAAACTTCTCCTTCTACCTTGTTTTCAATTAATTTGTCTTTTGTCTTTTTTAATGTCTTTATTTCTTCTTTAAGAATGTTTACGTTTGATTCAAGATTAGTTATATCTTGCCCGTTACGTCCAAGAATATCCTTTATATTTTCCTGGAACTCTGTTTGTTTTAACTTTATATCATTAAAATCAGCAGGTTGACTACAAAGTCCAGCTTTGGAAGTGTTAAATGACAGGTAAACGAAAATGATAATTATAGATGCAAATTTCCTCATGTTTCTTGACTCAATTATGGATGGTGAAAGGTATGTTATTTTGCAAATAAGGGAAATCGATTTTGTTGGATAACGTTAAATGCTTGGTAAACTTGATAATGTATTCCTCATGCCCATATGTTTTTTATTATTTATTTACGTACAAATTCCCCGGATTCTCCTTTACTGTTTTTATAAATATAGGTAAAATGTTTAAACCTTAAAAAGGCAGGCCGGTATTGAAAATATTAACCCGACAATTAAATACGCGAACCATACGAAAACGTAAAACTTTACATAAATGCTAGTTAAGAATAGATAAGCAGCAAGATAGTATACATATTTAATTGCCGGGTTAATATAATCCTGAAAAAATATCTCTATTCATATACATATCACATTAAACATTACCATAGCCTACAAAGAGCAAGCACCTCTTTTATAGGTATATTCTCATATATTTATAATTCATTATAAATTATACCAACTTTATTATATATTCCTAAAGTAAATATTAATCAAAAACTTTTAATAAACGAATATGATACAGTTTGATTATCTACTCTTTATAATAACGCAACAAACGATTAACAGGAGATGTCATGAGAAAAAAACGCATTGCTATCCTTACCGGTGGTGGTGATTGCCCCGGGATAAACGCGGTTATTAGAGCAGTCGTAAAGAAAGCTATAGTTGAACATGGCATGACAGTCATTGGCATTGAGGATGGATTTGAAGGGCTTATTCTTAACAAATATAAAACGCTCAGTTATGACGATGTTTCCGGAATTCTTACATTGGGAGGGACAATACTGGGGACATCAAACAGGGCTAACCCTTATAACTATCCGGTAATAAAAAGAGGTAAAACAGAATATAAAGATTTATCAAAATCGGTTAAACAAAACATTAAAAAACTCAACATTAACTGTTTGATTTGTGTGGGGGGAGATGGTACCTTGGGTATCGCCAACAATTTTTTTAAAGATGGCATACCGGTAATTGGTGTTCCCAAAACGATTGATAACGATATTAAAGGTACGGATATAACCTTTGGTTTTGACTCTGCAGTGCAAATCGTAACGGAAGGGATTGACAGGGTCCATACTACCGCTCAATCCCATCATAGAGTGATGATTGTTGAAGTTATGGGCCGGAGGGCTGGATGGATAGCACTCTATTCCGGAGTTGCCAGCGGGGGGGATATTATCCTGATTCCCGAAATACCTTATGATATAAATATTGTTGCAGAGAAAGTAAGGCAAAGAAATAAGAAGGGCAAGAGGTTCAGTATTGTCGTTATAGCTGAGGGAGCGAGGCCGCAGGGAGGAGATGTAATTGTACAGAGGATAGTAAAAGATAGTTCAGAGCCTGTTCGTCTTGGTGGAATAGGTTTTGTTCTTGGCGAAGAGCTGGAAAAAATTACTGATCTTGAAACACGTACTGTTGTGATGGGACATCTTCAGCGGGGTGGTGCTCCAACACCTTTTGACAGAATATTGGGATCGCAACTGGGCACAAAGACTATTGATTTAATAAATAATGAAGAATTTGGTAATATGGTAGGGGTAAAAGGGAGTAATTTTACTAAAGTATCTCTGGAACTCGTAGCAAAAGGAGTCAGACTGGTTCCTTCAAATCATATATTGGTCAGGTCCGCTCGATCAATGGGAACGTGCTTTGGAGATACTCTGTAGTCTTCACTTTCACTAACTAAAATTATCAACAAGAATTCAATAGACAAATATAATGGAAACCGTATTACCTTTTTTTGAACAGGTAAATCTCAATTTTGACAAGGCTGGAGGATATACAAACTATCCACCCGGCCTTCTGGAACAGATTAAGATTTGCAACAGTGTTTATCATATGACATTTCCCCTCAAAAGAGATGACGGCAAGATAGAGACTATACATGCGTGGAGGGCAGAACACAGCCATCATAAGTTACCAACAAAGGGTGGAATTCGTTACAGTACCCTGGTGAATGAAGATGAGATAATGGCGCTTGCCGCATTGATGACCTATAAGTGCGCTGTTATGGATGTGCCGTTTGGCGGAGCAAAAGGTGGTATTCAAATCAACCGCGAGATGTATTCGGTGAGTGAACTTGAGCGTATCACGCGACGTTATACATATGAACTTATTCGTAAGAACTTTATTGGTCCCGGGATAGACGTCCCTGCACCGGACTATGGTACGGGTGCACGTGAAATGGCGTTGATCCTCGATACATACAACGCGTTAACTCCTGATAAGCTTGACGCTCTTGCGTGTGTAACCGGTAAGCCGGTCGAACAGGGCGGAATGTACGGAAGGAAAGAAGCAACTGGCCTGGGTGTTTATTATGGTCTGCGTGAAGCGTGCAATTTTGGGGAAGACATGAAACTGCTTGGGATTTCACCCGGTTTGGAAGGAAAAACCGTTGTGGTTCAGGGATTTGGAAATGTCGGTTATCATGCTGCAAAATTCCTGCAGGAAGGCGGGGCCATCATCACAGGTATCGCAGAATATGCGGGCGCCATACATAATTCCAGAGGATTGGATGTAGAAAAAGTTGAATCATACCGTAACGAGAACGGTTCGATTCTTAATTTTGCTGGTGCTGCGACGATAAAGAACCCTGCAGACGCGCTTGAATTGGAATGCGATATTCTGGTTCCTGCCGCGCTTGAAAATCAGATTACGAGTGAGAATGTTCATCATATTAAAGCCAGAATAATCGCGGAAGCTGCAAATGGCCCAGTTACTCCGGCGGCGCATGATATTCTCAAGAAAAGAGGAGCTTTGATTATCCCGGATACATATTTGAATGCCGGCGGGGTCACTGTCTCATATTTTGAATGGCTTAATAACCTGTCTCATGTCCGTTTTGGTCGCGTGGGGAGGCGATTTGAGGAGAATAGCCGCAAGGATTTAATGATAGCCATCGAGAAGATTACCGGAAAAAGGTTTTCTGAAGAGGAAGTAACACAGCTGGTTCACGGCCCGGAAGAAAAGACATTAGTAAACTCCAGCCTTGAAGACACGATGAGTGTTGCATACAATGAAATCCGCGAGATCAGAAATCAACACATTGAAGGCGTTGACTTGAGAACAGCGTCCTTCATCAAAGCAATTCACAAGATTGCGATTTCTTATATGGAACTGGGCATTTTTCCATAAGATTCGTGATATGAACTCCCCGTGTGTCTTATAGAAGAATGGCGCTGTTCTCAGATAATGTGATGTGGATATCTTGAAACGACTGCAATGTAGACGGCGAAGTGCTCAATGTAACTAAAAAAATATATACTCTGATATTTATAAGGTTAACATTGTAAAAGGTCATGAGGTGTTGAAAGTGGTTGTCATATGCTTATTTAGATTAGTCTGTAGTATGAGCTTTTTTTATCAGAAAGTATCCTACTGCCAGGGCTATGATGATGGCCGCAATTCCAATAAGCGTAATGGGAGGGAGCTTTGTTATCTCTAGTGTTATGACCTTCCGTGCAACAGCGATTAAGGCGATTGTGAAAACCACTTCAACGTGTATCTTATCTTCGTTAATATATACCTTCAGTGATTCCAGAAGCTCAATTCCAATGAGGATCATCAGAAAGAAGCCG
Source organism: Candidatus Scalindua japonica (assembly GCF_002443295.1). Taxonomy (NCBI): domain Bacteria; kingdom Pseudomonadati; phylum Planctomycetota; class Candidatus Brocadiia; order Candidatus Brocadiales; family Candidatus Scalinduaceae; genus Candidatus Scalindua; species Candidatus Scalindua japonica. Next base: position 38,372 of record NZ_BAOS01000047.1, read on the forward strand.
AAGATTACAAACAGCTGTTCTATGTTAAACATCAGAAATGGCGGTGCAATCATTTCTGTTATAAGCCACCAACCAAGCCTCACGGTTGAAACAAAAACAACTAACATCATCATGCCAATAAGAGCTATGATTATAACTCTTTCAAATTTTTTAAGCTTTTTCATCATATTGGTACTTACCTTTTTTATCAATGTTTTGTATACTCTAATTATTTTGCTGGCATAGATAGGAAAATGATATAAACAACTCCATAAAATTAACCACACAGTCTTCTCTAGTCAAGCTAATTTTTTACTTTTTATCGTTATTGGAAAATAGTATATTTTTTGTTACAAACTCTCTGGAATTATAGAAAATGATGTTGTTTTCAAAAAAAATATTTATGTAGAAGCCGGTGAATAGGAGATGAATTGAATGCCACGATTTAATAAAAAACGGTCAAAAAAAGCGGGTCTTCCACCAGGTACTCTTGTCCATGTAGGTAAAAAGAGGACAGAAAAGACAAGGATTACCATTCTTGATTATGATCAGACAGATTTCAGGGAAAGGGAGGTAAAATCAGTTGAAAAGTGCTTTCCTTTTAAAGATACATCTACTGTAACCTGGATAAATATCGATGGTATTCATCAGATTGAAATAATTGAGAAAATAGGAAAGCATTTTAATCTTCATCCCCTTGTGCTGGAAGACATCGTGAATACAGAGCAGCGTCCTAAACTGGACGATTTTGAAGGTTATATTTTTCTTGTCATGAAAATGCCATATTTTGACAAAGAAAACAATACAATAAAGTTAGAGCAGATTAGCCTGGTACTTGGTCCAAACTTTGTTATATCGTTTCAGGAATTGGAAGGAGATGCTTTGAACCCCGTCAGAGAAAGGATTAAAAACGGAAGGGTCCGCATTAGAAGATCCGGGACTGATTATCTTATCTATGCCTTAATAGATGCTATAGTTGATAACTATTTCACCATTCTGGAAAAAACAGGAGAACAGATTGCAAATATTGAAGAAAAGCTTTTGAATGAACCGGAAAAAGAGACCTTGCACGATATTCATGACCTGAAAAGGGAAATGTTATTGTTTCGTAAGGCCGTATGGCCTTTAAGAGAGTTAGTAAGTAGCCTGGAAAGAGGAGAATTGGAGTTAATTAATGAACCAACCAGGGTATTCCTGAGGGATGTATATGATCATACAATCCAGGTGATTGATACGATTGAGACGTTTCGGGACATGCTTACCGGTATGCTCGATCTTTACCTGTCAAGTATCAGTAACAAGACTAACGAAGTCATGAGGGTACTGACGATTATTGCCACAATATTCATACCCCTGACCTTTGTCGCCGGTCTCTATGGGATGAATTTTGAATATATGCCTGAACTTAAATGGAAATGGAGTTATCCATTAGTTTTGCTTGTAATATCAGTTACCGGCATATTCATGTTGTTTTATTTTAGAAGAAAGAAGTGGTTGTAATTGCTATTTCCCGATAATGAAAAAATTTTAAATTCCTTTCTTGCTTTAGTTAATATGTTATTATGAAACTACAAATGAAACATCATCTGCGGAAATATCTCATTGCCGGAATTCTATTTATTCTACCAATAGGAATTACTCTGTTTTTTCTGCGATTTTTAATGAAAATATCCGCAGGTAACATGGTAAAAATTACCTCACAGTATTGGGACCATGTTCATCCGATTCTGGCATGGGGAATATCGCTTGTATTATTTATCCTGTTAATATACGGATTAGGACTCTTTGCCACTCATATAATAGGACGTCGTTTAATAGCATTCGGGGAAAAAATAATAATGTGGGTCCCCTTCTTAAAAACAGTCTACGGCGTATCAAAACAGGTCGTAAATGCGTTTATCGACCCTAATCGAGTGGCATTCAAATCCGTAGTGCTGGTAGAATTCCCTCAACCAGGGATTAGAGTCATCGGTTTCATTACCGGTAAAATAGAGGATGCAAAGGGTAAAAACTGTTATAAGGTGTTTGTGCCGACCAGCCCGAACCCTACATCAGGGTTTTTTCTTATTGTCCGATTTGATGAAATACAGCATACGAACCTTTCTGTAGAAGATGGCATGAAAATGATTGTTTCGGGAGGACTTGTAGCTCCTTCTAAAATTCAAGAGGGATAATAAAACCAGATCATGAAAAACTCACGTATTTTTACAACAACTTAAGTGGAAATCGAGGAGCACTGTGTACAGGAACATCTTATTATTATTGCTATGTTTTCTTTTTAGTGGCTGTCTGTCTGCTTTTGGGCCGCGCTCCATAGAGAATGCACATCCTGCTTACAACCAGGCGATTGTTAACACGGTAGATGAGCAGATGTTACTGAATCTGGTTAGATTGAAATATCGTGACTCTCCATATTTCCTTGAAGTTGCAAGTGTAACGACGTCTTTGTCTGTTGAGACAAACGTGGGAATTGACGCAATAATTCCATTTAGTAAAGCCCATAACACATTAGAGCCCGGTTTAGGTTTTAAAGAATCCACAAAACCGACAATCACTTATACACCACTTCGTGGAGAAGATTTTCTGAAAAGTGTTCTCTCTCCGATATCGCTTGATGCTATCCTGCTCATGACACAGTCAGGTTGGAGTATTGAACGGGTTTTTGGTGTCTGCATTGAGCGAATCAACGATCTCAACAACGCGTCCAGAGCCTCAGGGCCAACACCTGAGAAAGCTCCGAAATATAAAGAATTCAGGGTTTTGCTGAAATTATTACGCCAGTTGCAACTTGAAGGATTAGTCGAAATGGGCCCTGGCTTAGACGTAAATACGAAGAATCTGATACTGCTTTTTAAGCAAGGCCACAATTGTGAAAATGAAATCATTGAGATCAAATCATTACTTAATGTTACACAGCAATCCAATCAGTTCTCTATCAGTACCAATTTTCTGTATACCAAAGAAAATCAGCTAAATATGCGGGCTCGTTCAATTATAAGCGTTCTCTTTTATCTTTCCCAGAATATAGATATTCCGGAAGAACACAAAAAAGCCGGATTGATTACCGTTACTAAAACACAAGGTGGGGAAGAATTCAATTGGGGTGAAACTCCCGGTGGTATGTTATTCAAGGTAAGGTTCAGTAAGCAGAAGCCACGTAATGCCTTTATTTCTGTGCCTTATCGTGGTGCCTGGTTTTACATCGCGGACAATGATCTCTGTTCAAAATCAACATTTTTACTTCTCAAGCAACTATTCAGCCTGCAGTCCGGCCAGAGAAAATACATAGGTCCATCTCTTACCTTGCCGGTAGGTGATTAGTTGATTTTATTAAATATTTCTGAATTTTCAGGTTGCCCGGTTCTTTGTCAGAGACATCCTGCAATTAACGCCATGGTGGTTACAATCCGGTCAGTATCAATTGAAAATTCGTAGACGGTAGGCAGTTTGAATAATAGTTCTATCTCAGAAAAAAGAACAACTTACGTCCATTTCTCAATCGGTAATTAAAAGTTGGGATTCTTCCAGCTTCTCTTCAGATGATATCTCCTTCAGAAAGTGTGTCGCAACTTCAGCAGGTAATGGGCGACAAAAATAAAAACCCTGCAAACTATCACACTGGTTTTCATGCAGAAAATTGACCTGCTCATTTGTCTCTACACCCTCTGCAACAGACTTTAACCCCAGACTTCTGGCCAGAGTGATTATTACCTTAATAATTTCTTCATCATTATTATCTTTACCAATGCCTTGCACAAAAGACATATCGATTTTTATGGCATCAATGGGTAATCGCCTAAGGTAGTACAGGGAAGAGTAGCCTGTTCCAAAATCATCTATTGTAATAAAAGGACCCATCTGGTGTATTTTATTAAGTAATGTAATCGTTGCTTGTGGATTATCCATGATAGAGTTCTCAGATAATTCTAACTCTAAACAATGAGGTTCCAGTTGCGTTAAAGATAGAGTTTCTTGTAATGTGTCCCAGAAAGAATCCTGTTTTAACTGTCTAAGAGAGACATTTACTGCAAGTTTCGCATTATTTGATAAGTAGTGGTTTTTCTGCCACTCACTTATTTGCGTACACGCAGTATGTAACACCCATTCACTGATTGGAGTGATTAAACCTGTTTTTTCTGCCATAGGTATAAACTTACTTGGACTTATCATGCCTAATGTATTGTGTTGCCAACGAATCAAGGCTTCCATTCCAACAACATTGCCACCCTTATCTACCTTGGGCTGGTAAAAGAGAACAAACTCCTTCTGGTCAAGAGCACGCCTGAGATCATTTTCTAGATGTATACGTTTCATTGTCTGTTCGTGCAATTTCTGTGAAAAGAACTGGAAGTTGTTTCTTCCCATTTTCTTTGCGAGGTACATTGCGGTATCTGCAGACTTACAGATAGTTTCAGGGTCTTCACCGGCATCAGGACACATTGCAATCCCAATACTGGAACTTACAAAGACTTCATTGTTATCTAACTTATGAAATGGAGCAAGAGCATCAAGAATACTCTGTGAAATATGTGCCGCATTGTCAGGGGTACAGTCGTCAATAAGTATGGCAAATTCATCTCCCCCCATGCGGGCAACTAGATCGTTTTCACGCACACGACGCTTTAATCTGTCGGCAACACTTTTCAGTAATAAATCTCCTACATCGTGACCCATAGTATCATTGATATCCTTAAAATGATCCAGATCCAGAAACATCAAAGCAAATGTTTTGTGATTACGACGTGTCTTAGCAAGTGCTCTTAACAGGCCTTCTCGTAATAGAGAACGATTAGCCAGGCCTGTTACATTATCATAACGCGCAAGCTTTACCAATTGTCCTTCTGCCTGTTTACGGACCTCTATTTCCTTTTTCAGCTGACGCAAGGCTCTATTATTACTTTCAAGGGCTGCCATAACATTTGTTTCATCCTGTATAGAAAAAAAAGCATAATATTCTCCATTTTCCTGTGCGGGAATGGAAGTAACAAATGTGCTTTGAATACGATATTTTCCTCCAGGCAGAGGTGATGGTATAAAATATTTATCAACTTGTGATGGGAATGTAATTGGTGCACTGCATTGAAATATACCTTTTATACGGCTAATGTACTTACCATCCTCAAGGTGTGAAAAGTGAGTTGCAAGGTCTGTTCCAACAATTTTATCCCTGAAAATACCGGACCAATCCTCCATACATTTATTCCAGAAAATAACTACTAAATCCTTCCTGAGAATAAAATGACCAATTGGGGAGTGGTCAAGAATGACAAATTGCTCGGATGCCTTTTTTATATCATCCATATTTATAGTGAGAATAAAGTATTGATTACAGACATTTCATAGATCATTAAAACTCAGATAATTCAAATTCAATAAATCAATTTAATAATGTAATATCTTAGACACCGCTATTTCGATGCCAAAGACTGGCTAAACAGAGGTAAATTAACTTTTTTTTCAAACATCTTAACTGCTGGAATTTCATATACTTATACAGTTGTTGTTGTTATAATTACTGCAAAGCTGCTATCGTTTTTTGTATGAAACAGACTTATTGTCTATTTTTGAAACTTATGTCTGTTTTTTTGTTTTGGAACGAACAAAAGGCATTTAATATGATTGCTCTCACTAAAGTTACGTTTGTTTTCCAAACAGCGCCTGAGACTTTATGTCTGGCAAGTTGCAAATGAACCTGGCTATTTCTGCCGCACCATTTGGCCCCTTTCGTTTTACTCTTGAAATCTCCATAATTTCCGGAAGAGAAGAGAGCCAGCTCCCTTCTTGAAATTGTGACTCAGAAATGGCAAAGCCATGCATTTGGCCCTTTACAAACTCCTCAAGTACATCCGATTCCTTAAAATTAGGTCGTGGAATATATCCATAAGGAACTTCGGAATGATAGATCTCTGCAAGAGTACTATAACCGAGCTTACCAACCACGGCATCGCATGCATTGACAATATCCGGATGAAAGAAATCAGAGTGATGGGGTAGCAGTGCTAAATTATCAACAAGCTGAACTGTTTGGTTACCGCCGGGGATAATGAAATAGTTATCGGTGTGGTATTTCAGTTTGTCTAAGAACATATATTTTTCAGGTATACCTCCCATTGTAATCAACACTACCTTTGCTCTATCGGGTATTCTCAGTCTTTGTCTGATTAGTCGTGAAGTAACTCTTACCTTACGACTGACAGGCATTGTACAGAGATCTGCATTCCGATAGGAGCATACAGGTTCTGTTTGAATGTGGTAATCTACAAAACTGTATATCCCCCTTAGATAATCAACAAATTTACCTGCGGGAAATTCTGTGCTCAAATAATTGTCATATACCCAGTCCCAGGTAAAGTTTTCAATCAATATAGAAGGTACATGAGACTCCCGTGCTACCTCAATCCCCATCGGAGAGATATCACAGATAATAAATCTGCAATTTGCCTTTTTTATTTCATCTGTTAAGCTGATAATCCGAGATGGGTCAAAAGGCAGGAAGTTATTAAGCCTGCGAAGAGTCTCAGGTAAATCTTCACGCAAAGGTGTTTTCTGAACAATGCCTATATCCGTCAACAAACTGTGATATCTGAAAATCCCTGAAATTGATTGTTCAAAGAACCACTGTGGAATTGTTGTATATATTTCAAATTTTATAGATGGATTAAGTTCATGCATGGCCGCCATTACGGCACAAGCCCGTGAGGCATGACCGTACCCATGAGGAGAGATAAAATATGCAATTGAAAGCGGACTCGAATTTATCATCTGTGAATCATAGAAAAAAATCAGCTCTTTTACGAAAGCATTACCAAAACACTCATCATGGCAGTTGACCAGAGAATATCTACTGGTAGATGATGTTCACAAGTAGAATCAAATAAAAAGTCCGCTCTGGGAGAAAACTCTTCATCGCCCTTCCATAATATTATTGTAACCGGGACCCTTGGTAAAGGAAATAGCCTCAGAGACACATCTCCGTAATTCAATATTTCACTTCCGATTTCCACACCTCTGTGTAAAAACCCTTCAATATCACTGCCGTATTTGTCAACAATTCTGCCAAGAGGAAGTACATGTGTTCCTTTTGAATATATATTTCCTCCTTTCAGGTTTTCCGGCCTTACCAGTTTTTTTGAAAAGGCAATATCCTTTGCATTTATAAGATACCAGAGAATTGATAACCTGGAATAGTCTCCAAGTTTATTAAGTAACAAATCACTTTCTTTTGAATCACTATCAATTGTTTTGCCTGCCATGGAAACAATTATAGCCTGACCAAATGAATTCAAAGTATATATATTGAAGGAGCTATCATAAGTCACTTTTGCCTTGCTGCATACATTTTGAGGGTCAAGGCCCCCAAGAATCTCCCAGGCTTTCGACTCACCTGTCTGTGTTTTTAAAGGAATAGCCATTTTTACAACGATTTAATTTCTTATCGAACCCTAAGCTAAAATCACAAATCAATAAACTTCATTCTTAATATCATGCAGACTGTTCTGGCAGACAACCTATAAACATCCCGTACTCCCAATCAAGTTGGAATTTTATAGAATTCGCTACAAAATGTAAAATAACACAAATGCAATAATTGTAAGAATCGCCACGATATAATACATTAATTTACTTTGCAATACAGATGTCTTTGTCCGCATATCTGGTTCATCAAATGTGGGAAGGTCCAGCCCGTCATACATAGTATCCTCAGACCATCCGGTTTTCTCATCTGAACCACAATCAGGACATGATTTTGCTTTTATCGGCACCTCTGCCCCGCAATTTGGACAATCAAAATAGTCTGGCATAATATTATCTCCTAACAGGTTAAAAGGATGTCATTTTAAATCATAAGGAATATTGTAAGATTTTAACTTATTATACAGGGTCTTTATAGATATGCCCAGGGTGTCGGCTACTCGCGTCTTGTTTCCATTCATTTTCGCCATGGTATTAATAATATGCTGCTTCTCAAGGTCAGAGAGGGATACGTCAGCATTACGAACATAATCTTCAGTCTCTATAAATCCTCTGATCTCTTCAGGCAGATCACAAACACCTATTTTATCATCATCAACAATAATATTCATCTTTTCTACAAAATTCTCTAGCTCTCTAATATTACCGGGCCAGGCATATCTCTTCATACATTCAAGCGCGTCAGGAGAAAACTTTTTTTCCGTATCACACGTTTTATGTGTTGAAAGAAAATGCTGTGCAAGTAACGGTATATCATCATCCCTTTCTCGCAATGGTGGCAGGGATACGCGAACTATATTAATCCTGAAAAACAGGTCTTCCCGAAAAGAGCCTCTTTTTACCAAAGATGCAAGGTCCTTATTTGTAGCGGTTATAATCCTGGTGTCTATAAAAATCACCTTGCTGTCTCCCAATCTGCGAATTTCACCGGACTCCAACACTCTCAGTAATTTCGCCTGAATATTTATTGGCAACTCACCAACCTCATCAAGAAACAGTGTCCCTTTGTCCGCAACCTCAAAAAGCCCCAGGCGTGTTTCATGGGCACCCGTAAACGCACCCTTTACATGGCCGAATAGCTCACTCTCAAGAAGTGTGTCCTGAAGGGTCGCGCAATTAACAGCAACAAATGGATATCTGTTTCGTTCACTTTTGTGATGAATATCCCTGGCAACAAGCTCCTTTCCCGTACCACTCTCGCCCTGAATAAGCACTGTAGATCCTGTAACCGCAACCTTGTTTATAAGATTGAAAAGCTGCTTCATTTTGTCACTCTGGCTTATCATGACTTTATCCCGTTCCCTGCTGCTTGCCAGTCTCTTCAAAGAAGCGTTTTCTTTAAAAATCTGTCTCTTTTCATAAGCTTTCTTCAAGAGCAAGTCTAATTCGTTAAGCCTGCAGGGTTTTGTAATATAATCATATGCGCCCATCTTCATCGACTCAACAGCGCTTTCAATAGTAGCTCTTCCGGTAAGCATTATTACCTCTACTTCAGGATCAATCTCTTTTACACGCCTGAGTGTCTGAAGACCACCAATACCCGGCATCTTAATATCGAGTATTATTACCTCAAAGTTTCGTGTTCTTAATGTGTCAATAGCAGCCTCACCACAATCGGAACAAACGACTGAGTGACCCAGGCGGGTTAATTCCTTCCTCATAACCTTACTGAATGTCTTATCATCATCCACAAAAAGAAGTTTAATTTTTTTCTTCATAATAGGTCTTTCAGCTATCTTTAATTATTACAATCCGGGCATTATATATTACATCCTTCTGTCCCTTCAATGATTATATTAATGAGGTCACTGTGATAAATATTTTTTTCTAAAGAATGTATCAGAGTCACCGATAATAAATAAAAAACAAAATAGGACATGTTAAGAGTCAAAAGATTATAAATATTGAAATTTACATATATATAAATGCATATACGAGGAAACATATGATCGACGAAGAAGATGTGCTTCACCTGTTTATCCAGTCTATTTTAGAGCAGATAGAATCTTTAGAGAATGCGGACGTGGACACCGCAACTATCGAAGAACTCAAACTACTCCTATCTGATAATCTTGATGAAGACGGAGTGATCCATGTCAGAAAATCTTTAATGAATAAGAGCTTTCATCTATCTTTCTCAAACTATAAAGATTTTATGAATAAATATGATAAAGAACATCTGCGGAATTAATTTGGAGTGCAGTAACCGTGTTACTGCTTTAATACGTATCATCACGGATGATACACTCCACATTTCTACATTATACCGGCAGAGATATCGTAAACACCGTACCTTTCCCTACTCCATTACTACTCACTGAAATCTTTCCTTTATGCTCTTCTATAATACCGTAACAAATGGATAATCCAAGTCCGGTACCTTTCCCTGTTGATTTAGTTGAAAAAAACGGTTCGAAAATCTTATCTAAATTCTCAGGAGCAATACCGCAACCTGCATCCTCAAAGATTATTTTGGCATAGTTATCAATCCTTGTTGTTGTTATCTTAATTTTTCCTCCGTCTGCTGTCGCATCAAACGCATTCAAGATCATATTCAGAAAAACCTGCTGGAGTTGATTTATATCTCCATAGATAATAGTAGGTTCGGGACTATAATTCAGTTCAACACTAATCTTTTCCCGCTCTTTTTGCCTTCCTATCAACTTAACGACATTGGCCACCAGTACATTCACATTTACCTTATCGAATACCGGCACCTGTCTTCTGGAAAAGTCCAGTAATTTGGAAATTATAGCCTTACACCTGTAAGTCTCATCATAAATTGTCTTCAAATAGTCAGGAAAAACCTCTTCATCATCCTTCGTCTTGAAATCTACATTATCTATACGGTCCATAAGACCCTCAGCACAACTTGCGACAGATGCCAGTGGGTTATTAATTTCATGCGCGACCCCTGCTGCCAGAGTCCCTATCCCGGCCAGTTTTTCAGACCTGCCCAGGCGTTTTTGTGTCTCCTGCAGTTTTTCGAACGTCTGCTTAATCTCATGTGTTCTCGCATCTACCTTCTCCTCCAGGTTGTCCCTCGCCTCTACAAGCTGGTCCGTCTTCAATTGAATCACATTAGACGCCTTCTTAATAATCAGAAGCAGTATAAGGAATAGTAACCCCATGCTCGCACCAGTTATTAGAACGGCCTTTTGGTGCGCACTTGATATCTGGATATCCAGTTCCTCCATATTCTGGTATATTTCCATGACTCCTGTCTGCTTCTCTCTATTAACTATCCCTTTGTTATATTCATAAACAGGATAATAACTCTCAAGCAGCAATTTATCCACAATTACACCTTTTGAATCTTTCATTCCCGGTTCCTGAAGCGCGGAAGCAGAAATACCCCTTATAGCTGAGTCCAGCTGTAAATTGTCGCCCATTTCCAGGACATAACCTATGTGTTCCGGAATATTACTGTAAACAATCTGCCCGTTTCTATCAAAGAGATATAACTTCTTCAGATTGAAACCGTAGATATTGCTCTTTATTACTTTGTCAAGGCTGTTAAACTGGTCCCGATTATTCTCAAGGTCTACATAACCATACTTACTCATTGTCGGAGCAAAGAATTCTTCATACATCTCAAGGTTAATATGATCAACGATATATCCCGCGTATTTCTCGCTCCTCTCTATCAAATCATTTTTCTCAATCCTTGAAAAAAACTCACCAACTACAAAACATACAATACCTATTACAATAAAACTCGTAGTGGAGTAATAAAGCATCAGGTGAAATTTTTCCGGGTGAAAGATAGAAAACCAGCGTTTGTTCTGATGGTTATTATTCATTTGAGTAAACTTAAATCATAAAGTGTAATCTCATGATATGAATTACTAATATAACGATTGTTCTTAAATTCAGCGACTACATTTGAACAGTTCGTTATAGAATTGATCCCATTAACCCTGGATGTCGATAATAATACTTCCGGCACAACCAGCGAGGCGCCCACATCGTACCGCAGATCATCAATATTTCTGACCCTCCTTATATCCAGTAAGGGAGCGTAATACTCAAATAACCTCTTCGTCTCCCAGCAATAAACACGTGTGGAGCTGACATTGTAATTACGTTGCACATAATTAAGCAGTTGTGTTTGAGCTGCAGGTTCTATCTTATGGGTATATACAAGCCTTGTTGATATGATACTCATGCTTACAATCAAAATACCAACAAATAAATTATAAGGAGATAGAAAGCTATACCTGAATTTATTCACATTTGAGTAATTGTGCAGAAAATGTTCAAACCGTTCAAGGCCTGCGGATATACAGATTATGGCAAGTGGAATTAAAGGTATGGCATGACGCGGTTTTTCCAGATTCTGTCCCAAAAATACCCACAGGAAATATGGCAGTACACATATTATTATAAATCTTGTTTTGAAACCATAGCCTGTGTGAATCAAATAAAAGATTATACCCGTCCCCATTATGATGGATGGTAACATACGAAAAGCAGATGTATCATAACACCAGAAACCAAGCCCGTTACAAAAGAGACACCACACAAAATCCTGAAATCTTGAAATAATGTTCTGAGAAGTTGCTATCGAACCTCCCCAGTCGCTGAAATGTCCGGATGTAAAGCCAAAGCCATTTACTATGAGTGGCTTGACCCCTGTATAACATGCCAGAGGGACCAACCATATACAAATTCCAATAATAAAAGCAGATACCCCGTAAACTATCGTCTTTTTCCTGTTACCAGATTTTGATAAAACAGACAATGTATAAAGCCACAGGATAGCAAACGGAAAATAACTTAGCCTTACACCGAGACAGGTCCCCAGCATCACACTGCCGAAAATAAGATATCGTAAAGCATTCTCCCCTGAAGTAGATGCATAAAAAAATAATTGGACTGACGCCATTGCAAAGAACAAACCGGCCGCATCCGATAGTGCCTTCTCCGATTGCAGCCAGCACAATGGATTGACAATGTATAGAAACACAGCAAGCCATGCTGTGTTTTCAGTAAACATCCTCCTTGTCAGAAAAAAAAACGGCACTAATGTAATGCTGCCCAATACAGCCCCCGGTACAGTTAAGGCAATCACATCATTGTCTACAAAAATATGGACCAGCCGGCAGAAAAACATATACACAGGATAGCCTGGAAAATGTGGCTGATAGTAAGCAATATCATAATCATGAAGACCAAGGGCAAAGTCAATACTGTCCCACCCTTCCAGATATGTTCCCATAAATAATAACCTTGTGACCATACTTATAACAACCAGAACCGCCAGTATTATTACTGTATTTTGATATGGGCCCTTCATTTTTGAGTGTTTTATTGACATCTTCTGTTTTCTGTTGTGCCGGTTTCCCGTGTCCGAACGGATTCATCAGGGTGAGCAAACGGGTTTGTTATTCTTCATTATGATAACAAGTGGGATCCGGATTCATTTTACACATTTCTGACAACATAAGAATAAAATTATCGTTGTATTGTTGTTTTTCGTCCGGGCAACTACTGGATTTTCCTCAATTTACTCCATTTAAAAAAAAATGTGTTCGCAAAAGAGTACCTCAATGTATGGACAGTAGCATGCCTGGAGAACATTGTTTTTTACGGAATTAGCTACTGTAGTTTGAATAGCGTTTCCGCTGATATGACGACGCCTGACATGTCCACTTCTTTTACTGTCAAAACAACAGGAAACTTTAGGCCTCGTTTTGCTCTTACTGTCTTTTCCAAACCTTTAACCTCAATATCAATACTATGTCTGTAGAGAAACAAAATATTAAAAAGGTAATACGAAATATGCAAGTATAAACATCTTTGTAACTGTTTTGCAACTTCTTCCTTCATATCAATTATGTTAAGTTCTCTGCTTGTTCAAGCCAAAACGTTGAGTGATAATGCTCCTGTAACGGCAGGATCCTTTCCTTGGTCTGTAACAGGATTTTCTTCTCGTCTCTGCTCCGTATCAGCCTCATTTTTGGGGTATGTTTCAGTATTCAATCCCATGGAAAGTTGTATTGCCCTGTCGCTGAACTCTACTGAGTCCATATAACTATTTTGTATAGTCGAAACCTCCTCGTTAACTTCTGTCTGATTGTCTATAGTAAGGGCTCCTAATGCTTCTTTAACTGAAATTGCCAATTGGTTCATACTTGCTAAACGCATTGTCCAGACTCCTTCTCATATGCTTAAATAATTTTATATCTTCACAACTCTATTGCTGTTTCTAACTCTCAGCGATAACAGTCAGACTCTTTCTTTGAGTATAGATAGCAACTATTATACCATTGTAAGATTAATTGCCTCTTCATCTTCCTGGAAGGCTGTAAATATCTTTGTCAAAATCAGTAATGCCTTCATTAGTTCCCTGTCTGCCAGTGTGTCAGGCAAGAGTCTCTAGGTCGGGATTGAGAATGTGTTATGCCGGGGTAGCTATAAAAAAAAATTAACTAAATTGGGTGATTTTTAACAAATTGTTCAAAAATATAACAAAAAGAGAGTGCATTTTATAAGTTGTTTATGTCTACTTGCCGAACAGGTATAGATAGATTCTTGATAAGCAACCGGTACTTAATATCGCGCGGAGTTCGGATCCTGGAGAGATTGGTGACCTGTCTCTACTTCTGTACTCCCTTGATAAGCTGGAGGTCCACAATCTGAATAGAAAGCACGGTTACGAGTTGATAACTCATTTTATTGAGAGTTACAGCCTTATAATTGATAAAAAGGATGATTTCAGAAAAGAGGTTTTCAGCTTATCAATTGGCAACGCATCGACAATTAAGGAAATCTGTCGGTATGCTGATAAAGATGAGTATAATGATAGAGATGATATAACCTCTCTTATTTCTTGACTTCAACAATATGTAGGTTTATATTTTACAGTGATATAAATGGATAAATGCTCAGTTGTGCAGAGCTTTATATAATAATCTGGTGTATATGAATATCATTACTATATTCGTATTATAGAAATCCAAAACATAAAGGCCGAGATAAAGGAAATTGAAAAGATGTTAGATGGGAATAAAATTGATATAATACAAAAATAAAATTGTTAATACCGTTTCACCGGAAGCAATCATGCTCTTCGGTTCTTACGCTAGAGGGGAGTATACGGAAGAGAGTGATCTGGATATTGCAGTAATTTGGGATTCTGATTTTAACCCGCACAAGAGAAGGCTTTTCTTGAGCAGGCTTTTTCCCGGTAGGGATTTTTCTCTGGATATTTTCGCCTTCACAAAAAGTGAAGCAGAAAAGTTAAAGAATGTAAAGAGTGCTATTCTGTATGAACCTTTCCATCATGGAAAGGTGATTTATGGAGAATGAAAAATTTTCAATAGTAAATTTCTGGTTTACAAAATCAGAAAGTGATTTTAAGACAATAGAGAATAATATGAAAAGTAATCACTCTCCCACGGATGCCATATGTTTTCATGCCCGACAGGCAATAGAAAAATATATGAAAGGTGCATTTGTCTAAATACTAAGATAATCAATAATCTAAAAGGAGTGTATTGAATGGATATATATAAATATGCAATGCAAATGGAACTAGACGGTAAACATTTTTACCATGATCTGGCTGAGAAAACAAATAATACGGGTATTAAGAGTATACTGACTATGATGGCTGAATCTGAGGCCAAACACTATAATGTAATCTTGAGTATGCAAAAAAATGATAAAATACAATATTCGGCGGATACTGAAGTATTAACAAATGTAAAAAATATTTTTATAAAAATGAAAGAAGAAAAAGAAATTGATGTTGATGTTTCACAAGTAGAATTTTATAAAAAGGCTTTGGCAGTTGAGACAGCTAGCGAAAAATTTTATCAGGAAAGAGCAGATGAGGAAAAAGACCCACATAAAAAGAAAATATTTTTAACATTAGCAAAGGAGGAAAAAAATCATTGTGTTCTACTCGAAAATATAAGCAACTTTGTATCACAACCTGATAATTGGCTTGAAAATTCTGAGTGGTATCATTTAGATGAGGATTGATGTATAAGTTGTGCAGACTGTCTGGTAATAAGCAAATGCATCGTTTTGTGTCATTATTTCGGATAATGACACAACCTTTGTAATTCTCACCAGACAAAACAACAATTTATAGAGACATTTCTTAAAATGCCTTTCTGAAATCTGTTTTAAAACAGTATGATCTTGTGCTAGACAAACACCTGCTAATGGGTTACTACATTATGGTGGGGAGAATCAAAACTCCTTGTTTTGATAATTTAGTTCACAATTGTCTAACGAATAAGGTTATATTGTGTGAGGGACGAACCACAATCTGAACCGTTTGTTGGACAAGCCCGTTGTTTGGGTGCTAAACATTGTATAAGAAAATATCTTATGAAGATTGCTTCTCTTTTTTACCGCAGAAGCTATGAAGCCAAAGAAGTGGATTTTTCAATTGCTGTCGTCATGCTTTAGGAGCTACAGAACATGGTTTTTCGGCCATTTTACCTCAAATTTGGGCAAACGGGGGCCATCTCGACCCGATAATGCCGTTTTTGCAAATCTTAGATGCATAGCGGATTCGATTACATAACCAGAACAGCCTCCTCTTTTGTTAACTTGTAGGGGAAAGACCTGGATTTGTGTGATGGAGGTATCATCGTTTTTATGATCTTCATTATTCCTCCACAGCATTTGCACGTAAGCTTTGGACGCTCTCTGAACCAGGCTGACGACTTATTCGGGTTGATACCGGTAAGGTACTGAAGCAATGCAATCAAGCGTTTGCTATTAGGGTGGAGGAAACCAAAGTTCCGTGTTCGCCTGAAACCTTTGGGTAGAACATGCTGGAGAATCAACCTGAGAAACTGCGGGCCGGGAAGTGTTCTTGTGAGCATTTTTTTGCTCTTACTATCCTGGTAACGAAAGGTCACCTGACCATCTTTGCACGTAATAATATCTTTCTCTTGAATGACCCCTTTGTAGAGATAACGACCAAGATAGACCAGTGCCTTTTCACCGTTGCCGACAAATTTGCAATCGACGACCCATGTTTTGGGATAATTAACTGGAAGCGTAAGAGCCGCTTTGTTCACGGCATCGAGCATTTTTGCTCGAAACACTTTAGCCAGCGCTTTGTGATTGAAAAGGTACCGCGTCTTTCCTTCGCTTTTTTTGAAGCTCCAAAGCGTTTTCTTCTGATTGATGGCCCCGGCTGGCATTACCAGATGGATATGCGGGTGGTAATCGAGAGAGCGAGAGTGGGTGTGCAAAACAGTGATGGCTCCAGCGTTTCCTTGTAATACGCTGTCATTTTGGACAAAGGTTTTTACGGTTTCCCAACAACACTGTATCATTATCGAGTAAAGCAAGCGTTGATGCTGCCATGCTAATGATCGAAGCTCTTTGGGTATAGTAAAGGTGAGCATAAAATAGTCAGCAGGCACTTCTTTTTTCAGTTGACGCTCCAACCACTGCTGACACTCATGACTCTGACAATGAGGACAATTGCGGTTACCGCAGGAGTGCGGTACAAAAACCTGTTTTTCACAGTCATTACATTGGACCAGCATGACGCGGCTTTGCGTAGTGCGACAATCCTTCATGGCTGCCAGGGCTTTGAATTGACTTGGCAGGATCGAACCATGATAAAGAGTGATAAAGTCAGCAATGAAGGTCTCAATTATAGAGGAGAGAGATATCATATAACATTCCCCCATTCTATGGAAAAACCATTCATCAAATCATTAATTAATTGCAAGGCATTACGATTTGTATGAGAGGTCAGGTGGGTATATTTGGCAGTGGTTAAAATACTGTGGTGGCCGAGGATTTTTTGTACTTCAAGCAGATCAACACCCGCCTCAATCAGATGGGTTGCGTAGCTGTGTCGCAGACTGTGTGGTGTAATTTTTTTTTAATTCCACACTCCCGGGCTACCTTACGCAGAGTGGCCTGAACGCCATTTCTATTCAGAGGTGTTTTTGCCAGGTGGGCTGATTTCAAGCCACCATGACGGCCTGGAAATAGAAAGACAGGATTGCGATGAACAAGCCAAAAACGGCGTAAGAGATTCAGGGTTACCTTTGGCAGGGGTACGAAACGGTCTTTATTGCCTTTGCTATCGCGGATATGCACCCGCATTCGCTGAGAATCGACATCGCTAACCTCAAGACGTAGTCCTTCACCCAGGCGGAGACCAAGACTGTAAAGAACAAAGTAGAAGGCCCGGTAACTGAGTTTTCTCGTCACCTGGAAAAGTTGGTGGGCTTCATTAATGGTGACAATATTGGTTCAGGAAAGAGCAGATGAGGAAAAAGACCCACATAAAAAGAAAATATTTTTAACATTAGCAAAGGAGGAAAAAAGTCATTGTGTTCTACTCGAAAATATAAGCAACTTTGTATCACAACCTGATAATTGGCTTGAAAATTCTGAGTGGTAGTCATTTAGATGAAGATTGATGTATAAGTTGTGCAGACTGTCTGGTAATAAGCAAATGCATCGTTTTGTGTCATTACTTCGGATAATGACACAACCTTTGTAACTCTCACCAGACAAAACAACAATTTATAGAGACATTTCTTAAAATGCCTTTCTGAAATCTGTTTTAAAACAGTATGATCTTGTGCTAGACAAACACCTGCTAATGGGTTACTACATTATGGTGGGGAGAATCAAAACTCCTTGTTTTGATAATTTAGTTCACAATTGTCTAACAACCACATCGCTCTCATTTACAAATAAAATGTTCATATAGCAAGAGTAATTTGGTAGTAAATTATGAGGTTTTATTTATTACTTTTTTCTTGATTATAAATGAATCATTGACAAAATTTATCAGGAAATTGTTAATTTTTGAAAACAATAGGGGGGGTGATTAGATTATGAGATATTGTTTATCTATTAGAAAATGAGGCAAGGCAAGATCGCGAATCGCCGGAAGAAACTCTCCCTCTTTTTATCGGTTATAAAGAATGGTATCAGGCTTTTAAGAGTGTGAATTGCCATGATCAGGATGTCCCTGACTATGTAGACAGAGCTTGCAAATTTAAGCGGAATATGGTAATCGACTATAATCGGAGCAAAGTAATTAAGGAAACAGATGATACAGATATCCCATATCTGGCTGCTAATATTACGCTCTTTTGGGAATCCCAGGAAAAGAGTATCTCTTATAAAGACCTTGATTCAAAGCCACCAATAAAAGTTATATATGAGAGAGTCATTACTTATCGATTCCTTAAATACAAAGATGACAATATTGTTGTATGTGACCAGATAAAAGGACTGAAAGGAAAAGTTCTTAAAGGGTTTCTCAGAATCCTTGGGAAAGCTCATGTGATGCAATATCGAACCTTAGCCGTAAAGGATGGACCGCTGTATGTGTTAGCGGGAGTAAGGAAATTTCGCTGGCTTTTCGGTCCGAAGACAGGTTTAACAATAACACCTGACGGGGTTACTCTGGAAGGTGTACCTGAAAAAGTAAAACAGAGACTTCGCCGCAAAATCAAAATTAAGTATGAACCCCTGAAGCCAGGTTAAACATTTTGATTCTATCAGTAATCGTTTTCTCGCCATACAAGGGATTATGGAGGTTTTATATACTGGAAATGAAAAATGAAAATAACTCATCTAAAATCTCTATTTCACACCTATTAATTGAAACTGAGGTATACAAAAAGTATACAGTCTGAACACATATCATTTTAAACACATCAAAACCGTCGACAACATTGGTGAAATTTAGTTTGTTGTTATTCCTCTTGAACCCCATTCGAAAAAGGGGCATTTTTTACATTATTCATAAGTGTCTAATCTTGTGTCTGTTATCCCGGCTTTCGCAATTCGAGGCATTTTGTCGGGCTAGTCCTGAAAAATTATTATGAATATAAGACTAAGTGTTATGTTTTTGCGAACGACAGGCGTCATAGGAAGACTTGCCATTACGACAATCGGTCTACCTAATGCAATAGCATGTATTACGCGGATTCGAGACGTATTAGCAAAATCATGACCAGGGGTGAAACTAGTCTATTGGTTGCTGTAATTGGAATGTATATAAAACTGTAGGGGTCTGTTTCCTCTGCAGTTGTTTTACTTTTTCAAGCTGGTTGATTTAATCCGTCTTTAACCTTCTGTACATGATCATCAAACGTTGGAACTTCCTCCCTGAAGAAAAGTCCCTGGTAAATTGGATCAGTGCTTTCTGCCAGCGACATAGCTCTTGAACGATCCAGAATATCATGCTCTTCAGGAAGCTTTGCCGCCGCAGCATTCCAGCTATCATATGTAACATCTTTATTAAATACGACACAGGGTGACAGATCGTGAATAAATGAAAATCCTTTATGCTGGATTGCTTTGGTAATTAATTCAGAAACCATATCCCGTTCTCTGGAGAAGGTTCTTGCCACAAAAGTTGCTCCGTATGCCAGTGAGAGGGTGGTGGGATTTAGTGGGCGTGCAATATTTCCATAGGGAGACGTGCCGCTCTTCATACCCATTGGTGAAGTGGGAGATATCTGCCCTTTGGTAAGGCCGTAAATGCTGTTATCCAATAATATGTAAGTAAGATTAAAATTGCTCCTCGCGGCATGGGGGAAATGACCTCCTCCTATTCCAACACCGTCTCCATCTCCACCAACGACTACAACGGTTAAATCCGGATTGGCGATTTTAATTCCAGTAGCTATTGGAATTGCTCTGCCGTGCAACCCGTGTAATCCAAAGCCTTTAATGAAAAAGGGAAATCTGCCGGAGCAACCAATTCCGGAAACTACTACAAAATCTTTAGATGGAATTTTCAATCTTTCAGCTGCTTCGTAGAGACCGTGAAGCCCGGTAAAGTGTCCACATCCGGGACACCATGTGGGAAGATTGTCTCTCCACTCTTTTATTTTGGACGCCTTTGCTTTTTTTAATTCATCTAAAACGGTCTGTTTACTGAGAAAGCTCACTATTGGTCTCCATAATCTTTTGGGCGATTTTTAAAGGGCTTACCGGGTTGACAGCAGGTATGTGTATCTCGATTGGTTTTATACCGTAGCGTGATTTTAACAAAGCTGCATACTGTCCCTGGTAATTCATCTCCGGTATAATAATCTTCTTACAAGAGTCAAAGAATTTCCGAAAGGAATCTTCATGCTGTGGATGAATCATAATGGATTTTATCAGTTTTGTCTTAACTCCCTGTTTTTTTACTATTTCCATCCCTTCAAGGATTGAACCAATCGTTGATCCCCAACCAGCAATTCCAATTTCGGCAGTTTCATCCCCGAGGATGTCTGCCGTAGGAAGGTCTGCTACCATAGAATCAAATTTACGAAATCGTTTAGCCGTCATCATGCTGTGAACTTCAGATTCGTAGTTGGGATTTCCTTTTGCTGAATGTTCCAGTCCGGTAGTAGAGTAGACAGCTCCCGGTTCTCCGGGAACGATAAGAGGAGAAACGCCATCGTCAGTAATTTGATAGCGTAGGAAATTTTTTAATTGTTCTGCTGTCGGTTTCTTTCTGGTACATCTATCCCGGTCAATATTGTCATTGATCGTAACGGTTTCTGTACGCTGTCCCAGGAACAGGTCACTGAGAAAAATTACCGGCGTCTGGTATTTTTCGGCAATGTCAAAAGCCAGTTGAATGCCACTGTAGCACTCTTCAGTATCAGTGGGCGCCATTACCACCCTGGGAGAATCACCGGCGCCGCCATAAAGGGCAATATTAAGATCTCCCTGCTCAACTTTAGTGGGCAGCCCTGTAGAAGGGCCGCCACGTTGAACATTAACAATGACTGTCGGGATTTCAGCCATTACCGAAAGATTAATCATTTCACTCATCAGTGAAAGGCCGGGACCGGAAGTTGCAGTCATTGCGCGCTTTCCGGCAAACCAGGCTCCCAATACCGCTCCGATAGCCGCAATTTCGTCCTCCATCTGGAGGGTCCACCCACCCAGCTTCGGCAATTCCTTTGCCGCGATCTCCATGATTTTTGTTGCCGGCGTAATGGGATATCCCGCAAAGAATTTCAAACCGCAATCTATTGCACCCTTGGCAATCGCATCGTTGCCACTTGTCAGTTTCCTGGGGTTTGATCTTTTGTCAATCTCAAACTGGTTATTGAGAGGATAATTTTCTTTGAAATATTCATAACCTAAATGGAAGGCGTTAATATTTATCTTTACTACCCGCTCGCCCTTTCGGGTGAATAAACCTTTTATCTGATCTACAAACATCTCAGGAGGCAATGAATAGAAATAACATATTGCTCCAATTGCAACCAGGTTTTTCCCTTGATTTGTACCTGATGCTTTATTTGCCAGTTTCGTAATGGGCAGACCATGTCCTTGTATTTCCGGTGTGATATGTGACACCAGACTATCTTCTTCCACTATATCCCCGATCGTGCTGGTGTCATAAATTACATTACCTCGCGCCTTTACATCACGCAGGTCAATAATAGATTCTTTACTCGCCATTCCTACAAGCAGGTCTAGACCATCACCCATGCTATACAGCTTTGATGTTGAAAATCTGATTGTTGCGGAAGATTTACCAAGGCCTCTAATTTCAGCACTGTAGATATTATTTACCATTACATGCAAACCTATTTTGGCGCATGCACCCGCTAAAATCTTTCCTGAAGCTACTATGCCGTCACCCGCTATTCCACAGAAGCGAATTGTGATTTCGGAATATTTCATTTCCACCACCTTGCTTTCAGTGATTGTCCCATAAGATTGAAAACAATTGCTTCCTGAATTTTGTATTCCTCATGTTGTCCCAACATATTCTTACCGGCAATTTTCCCCTGTTCTAATGCGTTAGGCATTCCAAAATTAATCCAGTAATCTTTGATGCCGGGATGATAAATCTCAACACAATCTCCAGCCGCGTAGATACCTTTTTCAGATGTTTCAAGGTTTACGTTCACTAAAATACCCAGTTTTTTTTCTATGGCAGAACCTTCTATACATGAGATATTTGGTTTATAATAATCCCAGGCAAAGACAATATCAGTCGTTAACATCTTTTGCTGTATTGTTTCGACCTTGTAACCGTGATCTGTCTCTTCTATAGAAACAATCTGGTCCTCTGTTATGATTTCTATCCCCTTCTCTTCCAGAAACTCTTGCAATTCTCCCTCAAAATCATATTCATCCAGGGCAAATGTTGCCCGTTCGCCTTTAGTGATATAAGTAACCTGCTTTCCCAGGTTGCGCAACATACAGATCAAATCAAGGCAGCTTACGCCATCTCCAAAAACAATGCACTTCTGGATTTCAGGTAACTTTTCTTTTAATACCAGTGTATCGTATAGCGAATAATAGAAGTGAATGTGTTTCTTGTGTGGTTGTAACACAAGTCCCAGAGTAGGACTGCCGCCGGTAGCAATGAGGAGTTTATCGTAATGCACAACTTCGTTATGAAGGAGTTTAATCATTTTTTTCGAAGATTCAATGGCTTTTACCCAGGTACCTTTACGAAGTTTAATTCCCAACTCTTTTAGCATTCTTACAGAGCAGAAGAGTAGTTCGTCTCTTTTGATAGAATTACTCAGAAATTCTGATAACAAATAGCGCTTGTAGGGTAAAAACAATTCATCACCGATAACCACTACTTCAGCTTCCCTGTCCAGCTCCTTGATAGTCCTGGCGGCGGTGATCCCAGCTACTCCTGCACCAATAATAACATGTTTCATTTACTTCAACTCTTTCGTGTTATTTATTAAGATATAGTATTATTTCTTTTCTATCGTTTCAAGCTTGTATTTGGAGATGGAAATGCAATCCACCGGGCATGCACGGACACAGTTTCCGCATCGGATGCATTTATCGTTATCTATAGTTATGGCCTCTACTTCACTCCATTTTTTTGTTTCTACATAATTTAAATTACCGTCTTTGGTAACCTCTATGTCCTTTGCCATCTTGATACAATCTACCGGCATCACATCGATGCAGGCCAGACAGTAGATGCAGCGGCTGATGTCTATCTGGTAATTATAATGGCAGAGATAACACCGTTTAGCTTCAGTAATAGATTTTTCTTTTGAATATCCGGTTTCTACTTCTCTGTTTTTAATTTTTCTGTCACGCATGGGAGTTGTATCCATGGGTTGGACAGGAATAAAATCATAATCCCGTTTTCTTCCGGTATCTTTTACCTCACTAATATGGATAGTGTCTTGAAAACCTTTTATGCCCGATAGCTTTATATGAACTTCCCTGGCGACCTTACGTCCATCTGCCACAGCTTCGATAACCGTAGAAGAACCGTTCCTGAAATCACCGGCTATGGAAAAACCATGCTTCAGTTCAACCGTTTCAGTTTCCACAATTTTTTCATCGGCTTCCTGTCCAACGGCAAATATAACGGTATCAGCTTCCACGACAAATTCAGACCCTTCTATTGGAGTTATTGAACGGTCTTCGTTAATAGAATTGTGAATGAATTGTATGCCTGTTACTATTCCTTCATCATTGGAGATCATGCTTACCGGTGAAGCTAAAAATAGTGTGTCAATTCCTTCTGCCTCCATGACTTCAAGTTCATGTGCGCCGACATACATATCATCTTTCGTACGGCGGTAAGCTAACGTAATATTTTTTGCTTCCAGCCGGTAGGACATACGAGTACAATCCACGGCAGTAAATCCACCACCGATTACGACGACCCTTTCTAACGGTATATCTAACTCTTCCCTGTTTGCGGCTATCAGGAAATCAAGACCCCAATATACACCCTTGCTGTCAATACCGGGAATCCTGGTCTGTTTTGGATTTGCGCATCCACCTGCCAGTATAACCGCGTCATAATCTTTTCTCAGTTTTTCAATATCCCTGACATCTTCAACCCGGACATTGGTAATGATCGTTACACCCAGATCGGTAATCGATTTTACATCTTCGGCTACCACATCATACGGCAGCCGGAATTGAGGAATGCCGTAACGCAACATTCCACCGGGCTGGTCGAATTGTTCCAGTATAGTTACCTGGTATCCCTTTAAGGCCAGATCATTGGCCGCGGTTAATCCGGCCGGGCCGGCTCCGATTACGCAAACCTTTTTGCCGTTAGATTTAATTTCCGGATTTACCGGTCCCATTCCATAATCAGCCGCCGCGCGCTTAAGAAAGCATATTGACACGGAATCGCCAAGTCCATCCCAACCGTGTCGACAGGCAGGCTCACAAGGGCGGTCACAAACACGTCCCAATACGCCTGGTAATATATTTTCCTTTCGATTGATATGATATGCGGCTTTGTAATCACCATCCTTGATAGCCTGGATGTAACCCGGAATATCTGTCATGGCGGGGCAGGCAGCGCTACAGGGTATATTTACGTCTATCCACTTTCTGTCTAATTTCTCGGTTGAGACATACGTGTCATTTTCTCTGTTTTGCGTTTCCATTTCACTGTTCCATAGAGTGGAAGATTTTCATGCAAATGTAAGAGCTCAATAGTTACAAGGTAAATTAGCTTAACAATCTTTTTCTTAAGTATTACGCTCTTACAAACGAATAACAAAACCAATATACACCTTTTACACATATAATACAAAATTTTTTCATATGTTTTAAGGATATATATGTAAAAAAAAGAAGAACATATAAAGATGTTTTCTCAATAAAAAAACTTGAATTTCTCTGATTGCTGTAATACCATCAAGTAGTCTACAAAAGTAATTAACCTGATTTGGAGGATAGGACATGGGAGTCGCTGAAGAACAGAACCCTTTGCTGAAAGACATAAAATCTGCAATTATTTCAGAATTGGTTACATACGAATTTTATTCAAGATCATCAGTTTCTGTTAATATTATAAGCGGTATGCACGCCTTCCAGGAAATGATGCTGGAAGAAGAAACACATTTAATAATGTTAAAAGAGGAATATAAGCTGCTGGGAGGAAATGAAGAGTTTAAATATGATCCTCATGAATACGGAGGTATAGCATTACCAAGTCTCGATGCAGACGCTACAGTAGCACTTGATTTAGCCATAACAGATGAGTTGGCAAGTATTAAGATGTACAGTGACTATCTGCAAAAGTACAAAGGGACTGAAGCAGAATATACTTTAGAAAAGCTACTCAATGATGAAATGAAACACCTTGGGTATTGGGATGAAATTTATAAAAATATTACCGGTAAAAGCTTTGTTCCAAATGTACCAGGTAAACCAATACATACATTTACAAAGGACGATCTTGGTGTGATAGAAACAGCACTTAAAGCAGAGAATGCCGCTTATGATTTTTATAAAAACGCAATTGGTAAAACAGAGATAATTGATGGATCGCACGCTTTTCAACATATGGCAGGGGAAGAAAAAATACATGTAGAAAAGCTTGAAAACGAATACTTCAGATTAGTTAATGAAAAACCGCAGTTAAAAAATCAAGATCAAGGACATGCAGCAAAAATAGAAAAAGATACTGATGCACTCGTGGCATTGGAACTGTCAATTAAGGAAGAGAAGTCTAGTCTCAGGAGATACCTTGAGCTTGAAGAGAGGTGCACAAATACAAGACTCAGGGAGGTTATCTGGGAGCTGATTGAGAGTGAATGGGGCCATATCAAGCAATGGAGAAACACACATAGGGATATTAGAGAAAAAAACTTTCCTATTTACACAAGTTATCATTAATCAATAGAGCATATACTCCAGGTAAAACCGTTCAATATCAAAGATATAACCCTGAAATCTTTCCAATATCTTAGTTTAACTCTAATGGAAAAAAACCCTGAAAATAACAAAATGCATTGCGATTTATCCCTGGAAAGGATAGCAGACGATCTGTTTATGATTTTTGAAAATGAGATTTTATTCCAAAGGTACTATCCACCTAAAGAGAGCATAGAGAAGAGAACAGATGAGTATTTCGAGCAAAAATCCAAAGTAAAAGAGATGGTAAATGGTGAATTTAAGGACAGTGAAATTGAACTATTAAAAAATCGAATATTTAAGGATATTTTGCCAGCATATTCTGAATACAGGCAAATCAAAGATAGTTACCTGGAAAAAATTGAAAACAGAAGTCTTTTGAAATATATAGGGTTTACCGTGCTGGGTTTGGAGGCTTTAGAAGCCGTATTTTTGAAAATCGGAGTACTTGCTCCCCCAACCTTGATTATATCTGTTTTGTTTGAAATTTTATTGGGCGGGGCAATTTATAGAATTAAAAACTTAACGGATCAAGGGAAAATAATTGCTGCTAAAAAATATTTTTTTGCGACTGTTCATAATACCCAAAAAAAATTGCATACCGATATTGAATACAGTGAATACCAGCATAAAAAAGGCACCGATCAAATTGTCTCAGAAATCAATGTATTATTGAAAAAATATGATAATAAAGATAATTTTTGGAAAGATTTTATTAAAATCCGAAAACACGATCCAACGACCCAGACATCATTTGAAAAATTGAACACTCCAGAATTTGGTGACTTCATACTGCTCCATTTTGATGATAAATATAACGCTCGGATTAGGAAAATAAGATATGATGAACTTTTCAAACAAGCGGAATTGTATTTTAAAAATAAGCAGTAAATGGTCAACTCTTAATTTCACCTTTTGGTTTCCCGTGAATCTTAATTTCTATTATAACTTAATAAGGGGATTGTCATGGCGGTGAACAGGTTAAAGGAATTTCTTGGTAATAATAACATTAAATATATATCTGTTTTTCATTCGCATGCTTACACCGCACAAGAAGTAGCCGCTTCCGCGCACATACCGGGAAGAAAATTAGCCAAAACAGTGATGGTTAAAATAGATGGTAAGATGGCGATGGCCGTTTTGTCTGCTTCCGACAAGGTAGATATTCCTCTCGTACAGAAAGCTGCCGGAGCGAGTAAAGTTGAAATTGCCAGCGAACATGAATTCGTAGACTTGTTCCCAGGGTGTCATATTGGCGCTATCCCTCCTTTCGGAAATCTTTATGATATGCAGGTCATAGTGGATGAAAAGCTCACCGAACAGACTGAAATTGTCTTTAATGCGGGTTCCGATTTTGAGCTGATCACTCTGCATTATGAAGATTTTAAAAGGTTGGTAAAACCTTGTGTAGCGAGTATTGCAGCTGATAATTAGTCATTTGTTATCTGGCAAATCCTCACACGAAGAACACAAAGGGAAAAACTATTATCTTTTGTTTTGTTTTTTTAAATGTCGTTTCTTAGTGAACTCTGTGTCTGTATGTGAAATTATCTTTTATCTCATATTTTCTGTTTTCCTTTGTGCTCTTCGCGTTTTCCCGACTGAGTCGGACCCTGAAGCTGCTCCGAGGGGCGCCTTGGGTGGCTTGTCCTC
The DNA here is from genome assembly GCF_002443295.1 of Candidatus Scalindua japonica. Lineage (NCBI taxonomy): Bacteria > Pseudomonadati > Planctomycetota > Candidatus Brocadiia > Candidatus Brocadiales > Candidatus Scalinduaceae > Candidatus Scalindua > Candidatus Scalindua japonica. Next base: position 66,098 of record NZ_BAOS01000047.1, read on the forward strand.
AACACCTGTTGTCCGGGGAGCGGTTAGTCTGCATCTCTTCTTTTATAGTTTCTATCATCAGCATTTATCTGTGAAAGAGTGTGGCTAAATAATTCTTTTTTCTGTTTTTAGTGTCAACCTGTGAAATTCGTGTCTTTCGCCTCTACCTTCCCCGTCCACCACCTCTGCCAGCACCGCCGCTAAATCCTTTTTTGCCGCCACCGCCTGACCCTCCTTTGCCGCCGTAAGATTTCCTGCTACCGCCAAATTCTCTTTTGCCACTATCACTGCCTCCATGACCTCCGTAACCTCCACCTCCGCCATATCCTCCTGTGTTACCGCCTCTGAAATTCTCGGTGCGAGGACGGGCCTCATTTACGTTAAGTTCTCTTCCTTTCAGCTCTTTGCCATTCAGACCATCGATTGCCGCCTGTCCTTCTGCTTTGGAGGACATCTCCACAAACGCAAATCCTTTTGCCTGGCCACTAAACTTGTCTTTTACAATAGTAGCGGATATAACCTTGCCAAATTTTTTGCAGGCCAGATGCAAATCCTCTTCTGTGGTGTCGTATGACATATTTCCTACATAGATCTTCATTCTGTTTTCCTTTCTAATAAATAAATTTGTACTTAATCTGTTATTATTTTTATGTTACAGCAGTAAATAGTTGACTATGTATACCGCCGTGTTACCTATGGCACAATAATGGTTTGACCTGAGAAACGAAAATCAAGGGTGAAAGCTCATTAAGACATAAGAAATGCGCATTGTACTTTGCTTTAAGGTCAACAGTGTACGTTAAAGGCATGCGGTACTAAATACTATCGAGATGTATTGTACCATGTCAATCAGAAAAAAATATATTTTTATTATAATAATTGATCCGGTATGGGAAATTTTTCCGGAATAGTTCTAAACGGTTAGGATTGCACGGTCAGGGTAGCCATCCGGCAGATTGTTGTTTCGGGTTTCCTCCGGCAATTGGACCAGCCACGGATTACGGCTTGTTATGTGTCAAAATAGTTTTGTTTACTAAAGCAAACATGTGGCAAATGCTTTCACCCATCTGAGCTGTGTTTTTATATAATAGGTAGAAATAAATAGTCGCTGATGTTCCTGTTATTAAGTATAATGCGTCATTGTGTTTATTTACTCTTTTAATAAATCAGAATACAAGGAGGCGATATGGAAAATACAGTAGAAATCCTGGATCAAGATGATGTTTTATCACGCATACATCAATATGAACTGGAGAGAAATGAAGAGAGAGTTTTTATTAACGTCAGAGAACCTGTAGGCGGTTCTGCCAAAGGTTCTTTCATTGCTGTTCCCAGCCTGATTAGTAAGGAGTGTAGTAATACCGATTACGTCGGATTAGGTGATTCTGTAGAAGAAGCTTTGAAGGATTGTCTGAAAAGGATTAAAGGACAGCCGTTACATCAGATTATCCCGCAGGGTTAATTGATTTAAAAGGCTTATATACATGGTTTTTTAACAGGTATATAAGCCTTTTTCTGTTTTATTTAATTTAGAGGTGAATTTTTCAAATTCATCTGGCCATATTTGACCTGCTCCTTTTTCAGAAAAAAACCAGCATGTCTCGGAGGCACGGGCCGCAAAATACCTCTAATAATTATTTCCTTCACGCTTCGAGAATTGCGTTGGGTGTATGCAAGAGCGAGTGTACTACCCCAGCTTCCTCCGGTAACTATCCAATTTTAATCTTTAGAGCAGACGCATAAACTTACAAAGATGTTGATAGTAAAAGAGTTATAAAAAGAGTTAGAGGCAATATTTTGTAAAAGGAGCGACAAGAATAATGTGCCAACGAGCCAGTAAGCCGTATTTTAAAGGGTTTTGTGAAATAATTTACAAAATCCAATAGTAGAATTACAAAATACGGTGCCCAACTTGTATAATAGAAGTCACACAATAACACAAACTACTATACAAGAAAGGACACGCTAGAATGCTACCAATATCACAAATTCAAATCAACCAAAAACCGCTACTAATTCACACTGTTCACGAAGATGACAAAGTACTGCTTAATACACCAGATGCGGAATGGTTTCGGGCTTTATATTATTTTCCCTGGGAGAAACACCGTAATTTCGGTGCTGAGTACTACGATGCACTTTATGAATTTAATAAACGAGAAGAGAGAAAGAGGCTGAAAAATCAACCCCAAAAGCAAGTAGTATTATCTCAGAGCAAAGAAGATGCAAGACAGGAGCTTTTGTTTAATAGAGCAACAATGCAAGTTGACAAGGAGAAGAGAGGTGATGTGCTTTATGAAGTAGCGGCTGAATCAAAGCAGCGGATGGTAAGTCCCCTGAGTATATCTCCCGGGGTAGTGCCATTTCGATTGGGAGGTAAGAGGCCAAAATGTTTTTTTGCGTTGTTAAAAAGTTTTTTGGGTACAGCTCTAATGGGATTTCCGTGCGAGCCGGAAAAAGTGTCCATGTTATTGAAGAGTAATCCGAGTTTTGTGCGAGTATGTGGATTTGCACCGAAGGGGGAAAGGGATGAGTATTGTAGCAGGCATATACCAAGTGAGCGTAAACTGCAGCAATTTGACCAGATCATGAGTGAGTGGGGGCTATGGGATAAGATGAAGATTGCGCTGGTAACTGAGAACATAGAGACAGGTGCGATTAAAATAGAAAAGGAAGTAGTAGGAGATACAACTCACTATTATGCATATTCAGGGTTTGAGACAGTAAAGTATAAGGACGAAGATGGTAAGGAGCAGAAGAAGTCGCAATCAAAGCTGACTAAGAGGTGTCGCTGTCAGGACAGAGACAAGTGTGAACATGACTGGGTATTGGCAGATGAAGGAGCGGGGACAATCGTGAAATCCATAACAAAGATGTATTGGGGGCACAAAGCAAGTATTGTAGGTTTTCCACGTCAAGGCGTGCCTCTGGATGCAAGAGCAGTGTTGGATGGACCGACACATGATGGAGAGACATATTTTCCACATGTAGAAAAGGTATTTGATACATATCCGGTGATTGAAGAATCGGTTAAAAGAGCGTTGTATGATAGCGCGTGTGATAGCAGAGATTTGAAAGATAAGTTTATGGACAAACTCGGCTTAGAATTAAAGGCATCTTTAAATCCAAGGCGCAAGAATGGAATAACAGATGGTTTGCCGCGTGGCATGGAGAAGATAACGCCGTATGGTGTGGTAATATGCAATGGTGGCCATGAGATGGATTACAAAGGAATGCGTTATGAAAAAGAAAAATTCATTTACCATGCGCCAACGGATACAGATGGTGAACCGGTGTGTTCAACATGCTTGCATCAGGTAGAGTGTTGTCCCAATTCGTTAACTGGCAGGATGATTAATATATCATTTGGGTTATTACCCCACATAGACACGGAAGATCCTCCAATGGCAAAGAGATTCAAGGCAATAATGACACGTCGTCCTTCAGTTGAGCGGATGATAAAGCGCTTGAAGTGTGATATTGGTGATGATCGTTTAAGCAAGAGAGGGAATCTTGCGTTTCAGGCATACCTGGACAAGACGATGATTGCTTTTCATCTGTTGTTACAGAATTAAATTGGTGATTTTTAAAGTAAAAAACAAAAAACCGTAGGAGAGGTGTTTTCAAATTTGCAAATTATCTCCATTGTTGGTGCTGTGCAGTTTTATACTGTCTTCTTTTAACGTAATTTTGAAGTACGATTGAAAAAAATTTTTGCATCAAGCGCTTTTCGTGCGAGTTTATGCGGAGGCTCTATATTTAGTACAACCTATCGCTTTATAAAATAATCATTTATAGCTCATTATGAGTAATTTCTACAAATTGCGTATTTATTCAGCGTAATTTTGTCCAACCTCGATGCTAGCCCAACTTTCGCTATTCGCGAGTAAAGAATCCACCTGCAAAGCAGGTGGCTTTGGGGTAACCCCTATAAGGGGATAAAAATGCCTTCCTCCCAAAGGAAGCAAGGTTGAGTTGCCCCCATGATAAAGTTAAAATTTAAATTTCTGTTGTGCTTCTCCCTGACTCTCTTTCTTTTCTTGATACTTCACATATTTGAGAATCTTTTCCGCATCTAAACCTACTGTGTCAACACAGTAACCTCTTGACCAGAAATGATTACCCCAATAGGGTTTCTGCTTCAAATTCTTAAATTTATTCAGTACTCGAATTGCTGTTCTACCTTTAACTATGCCAACAAAATCAGATATCGAAATCTTGGGAGGTACCATAACGAATAAGGTTAGATTGTGTGAGGGACGAACCACAATCTGAACCGTTTGTTGGACAAGCCCGTTGTTTGGGTGCTAAACATTGTATAAGAAAATATCTTATGAAGATTGCTTCTCTTTTTTACCGCAGAAGCTATGAAGCCAAAGAAGTGGATTTTTCAATTGCTGTCGTCATGCTTTAGGAGCTACAGAACATGGTTTTTCGGCCATTTTACCTCAAATTTGGGCAAACGGGGGCCATCTCGACCCGATAATGCCGTTTTTGCAAATCTTAGATGCATAGCGGATTCGATTACATAACCAGAACAGCCTCCTCTTTTGTTAACTTGTAGGGGAAAGACCTGGATTTGTGTGATGGAGGTATCATCGTTTTTATGATCTTCATTATTCCTCCACAGCATTTGCACGTAAGCTTTGGACGCTCTCTGAACCAGGCTGACGACTTATTCGGGTTGATACCGGTAAGGTACTGAAGCAATGCAATCAAGCGTTTGCTATTAGGGTGGAGGAAACCAAAGTTCCGTGTTCGCCTGAAACCTTTGGGTAGAACATGCTGGAGAATCAACCTGAGAAACTGCGGGCCGGGAAGTGTTCTTGTGAGCATTTTTTTGCTCTTACTATCCTGGTAACGAAAGGTCACCTGACCATCTTTGCACGTAATAATATCTTTCTCTTGAATGACCCCTTTGTAGAGATAACGACCAAGATAGACCAGTGCCTTTTCACCGTTGCCGACAAATTTGCAATCGACGACCCATGTTTTGGGATAATTAACTGGAAGCGTAAGAGCCGCTTTGTTCACGGCATCGAGCATTTTTGCTCGAAACACTTTAGCCAGCGCTTTGTGATTGAAAAGGTACCGCGTCTTTCCTTCGCTTTTTTTGAAGCTCCAAAGCTTTTTCTTCTGATTGATGGCCCCGGCTGGCATTACCAGATGGATATGCGGGTGGTAATCGAGAGAGCGAGAGTGGGTGTGCAAAACAGTGATGGCTCCAGCGTTTCCTTGTAATACGCTGTCATTTTGGACAAAGGTTTTTACGGTTTCCCAACAACACTGTATCATTATCGAGTAAAGCAAGCGTTGATGCTGCCATGCTAATGATCGAAGCTCTTTGGGTATAGTAACCTAAATTGGAGAAAAAAGTTAATAACTATGCAATGTGTCTTCCTGGATGCCGAAAGCATCAAAAATAATTTTTTGTCTTTTGGATAATTCGCTGAGAATCGGATCGTTTTTCTCTATGTGAGTGATTTTTAATTTTTTGAGTTCAGCAAATAATTCTTTTACTGTGTATTTGTTAAATAACTTCTTTTCCTTCATAACTCTTGATGCTTCTGCATAGATAATCAACGCAACAAATTTTATAAATAAACGGCCATCGACATTATATTGACTATGTGCTCGCAACCTATCTCCATTCATTTCATTTTTGTATATATTAACCCGGCAATTAAATACATTGAAATTTTCTCTGGATATGTTATAATTGCTGCATGGAAAATATCGATGCACGAAAACTTTCAACAGAAACCCAGCAACAAATACGTAACCAATCAATTCGACTCAGAAAGTCTGGAAAAACCTACAGAGAAATATCAGAGATTACCGGTATTCATCTAAATACTATTGCCAGATGGTGTAAAGCTTATCAGCGTAAAGGTGCTAAAGCTATTCAAATTAAGAGAAGGGGTAGACGAGTGGGTAACTGCCGAACATTGACCCCGGAGCGAGAAAGAGAAATCCAGAAAATTATTTATGAGAAGTGTCCTGATCAGCTTAAATTTTCTTTTGCATTGTGGACTCGTAAAGCAGTTCAGCAGTTAATCAAACAACTCTGTTGCTTTGATATGCCGGTACGAACTGTAGGTGAATATTTAAAACGATGGGGTTTTACGCCTCAAAAGCCATTACGCAGAGCTTACAAGCAGAATTCTAAAGCCGTTAATGAATGGCTGGATAAAGAGTATCCTGCAATTGCACAAAAAGCTAAAAAAGAAAAAGCAGAAATCCACTGGGGAGATGAAACGGGACTTTGTAATGACAGTTATCACGGCAGAAGCTATGCACCACGAGGGCAAACACCCGCGATTCGCCTTCACCCCAGGTGCAAACGGGTGAATTTGATTTCTACAGTTACGAATCAAGGCAAGGTAAGATTTATGGTATATAAGGATAAAATGAATTCTAGTACTCTTATAAAATTTATGAAACGCCTTATCAAAGATTCAACAAGAAAGATATTTCTGGTTCTTGATAATTTAAAGGTTCATCATAGTCACATTGTAAGGAATTGGCGACAAAAGCATAAAGAGCAAATAGAGGTTTTCTTTTTACCCTCTTACTCCCCGGAGTTAAATCCAGATGAGTATTTAAATTGTGATTTAAAAGCAGGTGTACATTCCAAAACGCCTGCAAGAACAAAAGAGCAACTCAAGAATAAGGCAATATCTCATCTGAGAAAACTTCAAAAGTCTCCGGGCAGAGTAAGGAAATACTTTAAACATCCAAAAATTGCGTATGCTGCATAGTCAATCTATTTAATTGCCGGGTTAATATCAAACATTTTTTCAACCTGATCTTTTTGGCGATAAAGATTTAATACTTCCGCTTTGTCCATTTGTTGTTTGTTTGTTATTAACACAAAGCTTCCCATTTTATAAATAAACGATTTTATCTTTTTTGCATTTTTTTCTATCCGCAATGTCGTTTTATTCCATTTAAAATAATCTCTGTATTTTTCTGGAATATTTAACTTTCTATATTTCAGGTATTCCTTAAGCACTTTAAAACTTTTATCCTTAAACTTCTCCTCGTATTCGAATAATACTGAGAAAAAATTATGTTTTTGTTCTACTTCAGATTTTTCATTGAAAAAAATATGTGCGTCAAATTCGTTTCCATCAAATTCAAAAGGTCTTTGCTGGTAATGCAGTATCTCTTCATTGAATTTAAAGGCACTGGAAAGATCTGACAATAATCGTTTATTTTTTTTTATTAAAGTCTTTACTTTTTTTAAGCTAAAAGGCAGTGGCTGAACAAAGGACACTTTGCTTTTGCTGTTATTCATTTCCAATACATTTGCTTTACTAAAGAAACCTCTATCCAGCACAAACAAAATGTCTTTTAGCTTGAATACTTTCAAATACTCAACGCAGTTCTTTAAGGTAGTAACATCTACAATACTTCCAGGGTATAAATTGTAATAAATGGGTAAAGAGTGATTGTGGCAAAATGTTACTCCCATATTTAATTGAGGTAGATTCTCTTTATCACGATTGTAACCCCATTCTATAAAATCAACGTTTGTAGAGTAGCTGGAAATAGAAGTTATATCGTAAAATATCCCGTTGATTGGCTTTAAATGTTCTATCCATTTTTGAACAAACTCTACCCTTTGTGATTGCGATCTTCCCAAAATATCACACAGTTTTGATATGTCAGGAGAATACATCTTTTTAACTCTCGGCAAATTATGCTCATCAAGCCAATAAGGAAACAGGTACAAGGCCGAGGCTTCTATAATTTCATAAAATGCTAATGCTAATATCTCTTGATAGTTATCAGGAAAGAGAGATTTTAAAATCTCCGTCAATCCAAGCTTGTCTGATAAAAATCTTAGCAAAAAGACGTTGCCTTGTCCTTTTGAGACCAAACTGGAACGGATTTGCTTGGTTTTATCCTTATTTACGTTCCGTTTTGGACCGATATAGGTTCTTCGTTGACGTGATTGCTTTTTTGCTTTATCCCAGTAACTTTCTACCTTGTAGAGGTATATCCTACCTTTTATTTTCTGCTCTACAGTATAAGCCATAGTATTAACTATTTAATAACTAGTAAATAGCCGTATAGTACGGTATATACAGTATTAATGCAAATATTAATTCATGGTTATTAACTATTTCTCCAATTCAGGTAGTAAAGGTGAGCATAAAATAGTCAGCAGGCACTTCTTTTTTCAGTTGACGCTCCAACCACTGCTGACACTCATGACTCTGACAATGAGGACAATTGCGGTTACCGCAGGAGTGCGGTACAAAAACCTGTTTTTCACAGTCATTACATTGGACCAGCATGACGCGGCTTTGCGTAGTGCGACAATCCTTCATGGCTGCCAGGGCTTTGAATTGACTTGGCAGGATCGAACCATGATAAAGAGTGATAAAGTCAGCAATGAAGGTCTCAATTATAGAGGAGAGAGATATCATATAACATTCCCCCATTCTATGGAAAAACCATTCATCAAATCATTAATTAATTGCAAGGCATTACGATTTGTATGAGAGGTCAGGTGGGTATATTTGGCAGTGGTTAAAATACTGTGGTGGCCGAGGATTTTTTGTACTTCAAGCAGATCAACACCCGCCTCAATCAGATGGGTTGCGTAGCTGTGTCGCAGACTGTGTGGTGTAATTTTTTTTTAATTCCACACTCCCGGGCTACCTTACGCAGAGTGGCCTGAACGCCATTTCTATTCAGAGGTGTTTTTGCCAGGTGGGCTGATTTCAAGCCACCATGACGGCCTGGAAATAGAAAGACAGGATTGCGATGAACAAGCCAAAAACGGCGTAAGAGATTCAGGGTTACCTTTGGCAGGGGTACGAAACGGTCTTTATTGCCTTTGCTATCGCGGATATGCACCCGCATTCGCTGAGAATCGACATCGCTAACCTCAAGACGTAGTCCTTCACCCAGGCGGAGACCAAGACTGTAAAGAACAAAGTAGAAGGCCCGGTAACTGAGTTTTCTCGTCACCTGGAAAAGTTGGTGGGCTTCATTAATGGTGACAATATCGGGCAAACGTTGCGTTTTGGGTGGTTTAATAAGATTTACTTGCTCCCAACGCTTATGAAGCACATGAGTGTAGAAAAACTTTAGTCCGTAGAGGTCTAATTTGACTGCGCTCCATGAATGGGTATTGAGGAGATTGGAAAAATAGTCAAGTAGTTGCTGTTCAGATAGATCGTGTATCTGATTGTCAAAATAATCACCGATCCGTCGGATGGCACGTGAATAAGCCTCGATTGTTTTTGGCCGGAGTCCTTTCAAGCGTAGGTGCTTTAGATGCGTTTGGTAATTTTTGTTGAAATCGGATTGAGATAATGTTTTCATAGACCTGTAACCTCCTATTTGTTAATAGATTCACCCTCCCGTTGAGGGTGTGAGGTTACATTATATAATAAATTTCCGATTTTGTTCTCCGCGATAGCGGCTTCGTCCAACAATCAAGTGAACATGATCAATCTGAATACTTAGCTCTATAACTTCACAACCTTTTTGCTCTGAAAAAGCCCTTATACACCTGTTTACTTCATTTGCAACTTGACCTGTCAGAATCCTTAAACGATACTTCGGTGTCCAAAGAATATGATATTGACAATGCCATAACGCATGCGATAATCTACGAAATCGACTCATTTGTTACTCCTTTGTTGATGTTGTGGGGACAACTCAACTCAGATTGTAACAATGAGTCTTTTTATTTGGCAAAGCCTTTGTTCTCTGACCACGACCAAAGGTCGTGGGTTTCCACAATATAACTAAATTTAAGAGATTTTGGAAAATTTTTGAGTTTACCAAAACGTAAGTCCATGTAAATAAAGGATCCAGTTTTTCAAGAAGTCCCAAAATAGGCTAAAACCCGTTGTAGTGTAGACCTACCCCCTTTTTTTCTTAATTCCTTTCTGCAATAATACCCCCATAATGTTTCTAAGATGCAACGAACGATTTAAAAATGGTAAGAACCGGTAGTTAAGTCTTGCTTGGATAAGATCCGTTCCTGGATTAATAGAAATCAGGTGCAGGCGTTTAGCTATTGAGGTTTGCTGTCGAATGCATTTACCTACATTAACAACCAATGGTCAAAACTAACAGTTTTCGTGGAAGACGGACGCCTGCAACTGGACAACAACAATGCGGAACGTCATATCCGGCCTATTGCGACGGGTAGAAAGGTGTGGTTGTTTGCACAAAGCGAAGCCGGTGCAAGGGCAACTGCAACTTGGTATTCGCTGGTTGAAACTGCAAGGGCTAATGGATTAGAGCCTTACTGGTATCTTCGAAAGGTTTTCGAAGAGATGCCAATTTATTTACGAGATCGAAAACCAGTAAATGATTTACTACCTTGGAATGTCGATTCCAAGGAACTGGAGCAACTCGCTAGACATGATTAACTGGGTGTTTACAAAATTAGAGTATTTTCCTTGTGAAGGTAAAGTTGTTAATACAAAGATTTCTGAAGTTAAGAGAAAAAGGAGAATACAGTACTTAATCAATTATTCTGCACCCTTTTCATAATATAGTATTACTTTGTATTTTGATGTAGAGATATTATCTGTTGTCGCTAGTGGAACAGGCCTTATCTTGAAATTCTCTAAAAATATGTCACAAAGCGATGGAACAATAAAAAACTGCAACCAATCACAATATAACCAGCTACAGGTTATTCTTGCTTATCGAAAGTCAATTTTACAATAAGCTCACGCTAGTTTTTATCTTCTCGCAGGGCTAATTGACCTAGGCGAGAGAAGTTAATGGATTCTCCCAAGATTCTGGCGGCTTCTTGGGCTGCGTGAAAACCCGAAGAGTTTTCCGCTTCAACATAATCCACATAAAAACTGGCTTTGCGTTGAAAATCTTGTGCGATTTTTATTTTATCCTCGGAAACCCCTTTCTTACTGGCTTTCTTAATATCATAAATCAAATCCACCAAAGCATCTAAAGTGGTATGAACCAAATTAACATGACGGTCTTGAATCTTTTCCGTTCGTTTCAGTAAGTTATCCTCAGAAACTTTATGACAGGTCTGACAGGCATTATTGATGTTTAGCAAAGGGCTGCGCACATGGTGGTCACTGATCTTCAAAGCACCAACCCTTTGGTAAGGCATGTGGCAATCCGCACAAGAAACCCCAGCCTGAGCATGGATCCCCTGTGACCACATTTCAAACTCAGGATGTTGTACTTTTAACATTGGAGCCCCGGTTTCCTTATGTTGCCAATCCTTAAAACCCACTTCGTCATAGTATTCCAGCATATTTTCCACTTTGAGTCCTTTAGACCAAGGATAAACCAAACGCTTTTGATCCCCTTTAAAATAATATTCCACGTGACACTGCGCGCAGGCAAAGGTGCGCATCTCTTGATGGGTTGCCATTGTGTTTACATCATAATCTGGAATCCCTTCCAACGCTTTCACCTCACGGATCCCAGCGATAAAAGCTGGACGCGTCACCCTGAGTTCCATGGTCTGCGAATCGTGACAATCGATACAGGATACCGGATACTTTACATGTTTCATAGCTTCCTTGTAAGGCATAGGGTTAAATTTTTCAGATCCCTTGATAATATCGCCATCGCCTAACTTTTTAAAAGGGACATAAACTGAAGCGTGACAATTCATACACGTTCCGGGTTGCGGCACAATATGGCGTCCGGTAAAGAGCTGGTCTTCCAACATATAAGCATGCCCACGTTCTTCTCGAAAGTCTTTCGCAAAAGCATAACCCGCCCACATAAGTTTTAATTGAGGAATAATATCTAATTTACTGTAAGAAGTCACATCACGAGGATCGTCTTCCGTGGGTTCCCGGGGTATCCCTTCACTTCCTCCATATTTGGTGCGCATCATATCAACCGTTCGATTATAGTCATCATATTGTTGGGGAAAGTTTTTTCCCCAAATTGTGGGGTCTTCGGTATCATCCGTTAATTCAACTACCCGAAAAAAAGGATTTTTGCCTTCCACTTTTTTTTCAAAAATGTTGGCAAGAAGGGCCAAGATGCTAAATGCTAAAGCAGAACAAAGGCAAATAATAACTATCAGTAAAATTCGAGATGGTTTCGATGTGCTCATACAAAGATTCTCCTTTTCTTAATGATTAACGTGGATGCCCTACGGAAGAGTGGCAACGAATGCAAGAAAGCCTTACTTCCGAATTTATAGTTGGATGGGTATCAATCGCATACGTAATGTCCGCGTGACATGAACGGCATGCGTCTTCTGTAATGAATCGGTTATAATCTGTAATTCGAAGCGGTTCAGGAAAGTTTCCGATTGTAAAAGCCAGGGAGTGAAAAAACCCGTTGCGTCCTTTACAATAAAGTTTACTCAAAAGTGAGTCATGAGGTGCGTGACAATCATTACAAGTCGCCACCGCATGGTGGGTAGATTTATGCCAAGCGTTTAAATGTGACTTCATGATGTGGCAATTGGCACACGCTGCAGGGTCATTCGAAAGGTAAGATGCACCTTCCCCATAATGAAACGTAAAACCCCCCATTCCCAAAATAATTCCAAATAAGATAACAAAGTAAATTGTATTATTGAATTTTATCATACAAAGAACGCGATCGAATATATTTAACAATAAGGCTCTTTTACAGAATCTATGGGTAAAAGTAAGCCAAGAAAAAGAAAAAAATATTGTTTTATTTAAAGGGAGTCTCACCAAAAGGAATATTTTTTAAATTTCAATAATAAGCATTGCTGTTACAATTTGTTAAAATAAGTTCTCTATAAACAATATAATTAACAAATTAAAAGTAAACAACAATGCTTATAATAAAACACTACTCAATAAATGCTACCCTGTCAAGGGATTCATCTATGGCAATGTTATATTGTCTGATACCAAAATTACTGTCAAAGTAAAAGAGCGTAAAGGAACCAGAGGTTTATGTAACCAGTGCAAAGAAGCAGCTCCAACTTATGACGATCTGGAAAATTAAAGGCAATTTGCAGTAATCTTTGGAAACCTTATTTGAAAGTTGTCAAACGTAAAGCCCCGAAGGCTATCCATATT